>NZ_JAALEH010000143.1:0-9209 GCF_011058195.1 Rhodococcus sp. 14C212
TCAGAGAGCATGTGTCGCAACACCTTCCGGCACACATGGTGCCCACGGCCGTGATCGTGCTCGACAGGATCCCGCTCACGCCCGCCGGCAAACTGGACCGGCGCGCCCTGCCGGAGCCGGACTTCTCGGCGCTCGGCGGCGCCTACCGCGACCCGGCCACGGACCTCGAGCGCACCGTGGTGGGGGTGTTCGTCGAGCATCTCGGCCTCGACCGGGTCTCGGTCGACGACAACTTCTTCGACCTCGGCGGCACCTCACTGCTCGCCACCCGGATGCTGCCGGCGCTCGGCGAACGTCTCGGCCGTCCCGTCCCGCTGCAATCGATCTTCGTCCATCCGACCCCCGCCGGCCTCGCCGCCCACCTCGACGGCCGGCAGGAACGCACCGGCATCGACGAGGCCCTGCAGGTGCTCGTGCCGCTGCGTGAAGGCACCGGCGCACCGCTGTTCTGCCTCCACCCGGCCGCCGGCCTGTCGTGGGCGTACGCGCCGCTCGCACAACGCATCGGCGGCGACCGCCCGGTCTACGGGCTGCAGCTGCCCACCCTCAGCGGCGGCCCCACCCCGGAATCCGTCACCGCGTTGGCGCAGCGGTACGTCGAGGAGATCCGCCGCATCCAGCCCCACGGCCCCTACCACCTGCTCGGCTGGTCGCTCGGCGGCATCGTCGCCCACGCCGTCGCCGTGGATCTGCGCCGGGCGGGGGAGCGCGTGGACACCCTGGCCCTGCTCGACAGCCACCTCAGCGTCCGGGGCGCCGGGTCGGTCGGGGTCCGCGACATGCTCCGCGACCTCGGCGTGCCGGTCGACGCCGAGCAGGATCCGACCTACGACCAGGCGTCGGCGCTGCTCGACGCCGCGCTCGGCGGCGGCACCGGCCTGACCGCCGCGCACCTCGAGCGGATCCACCGCGGCTCGGCCGCCGCGTTGCGGGCCGCCCGCCGGCACACGCCCGCCACCTTCGACGGGGACGTGCTGTTCTTCACCGCCACCCGGTCCGCGGCACCGGCGCCGGCGGTCGCGGCCTGGCACAACGTGGTGTCGGGGGAGATCCACCAGTACCGGATCGACTGCGACCACCACGAGATGGTGTCCCCGCACGCGGTCGAAGCGATCGTGCGGGTCCTGTCGGCGCGGCTGGCGGACACCGCGATCACCGGCGCGGGCCCGCGGGGCTGAGGGTCGTCCCTCCGGGGAGGACGGGTCAGTCCTGCACCGCGTCGGGGTGCTCGCCGACGGGGTCGGCGAGCACCGCGGTGAGTTCCTCGGCGTAGGCCAGCTGCCGCCGCAGGCTCGCACAGGCCTGCCGGGCCCTGTCGTGACAGAGCCGAACCGCCGCGGCGGCGGCCTCCCGCCGTTCGGGAGCGACGGCGGGGGAGCCGAGGACGTCCAGCGCGTCGAGCAGTTCGCCCATCTCGGCGAGGGTGAAGCCGAGCGGCTTCATCCGCCGGATGACGAGCACCCGCCGCACGTCGTTCTCGGTGTAGAGGCGGAAGCCGCCGACGCTGCGGGCGGACGGCCGCACCAGCCCCACCTCGTCGTAGTGGCGGAGGGTGCGGATCGACAGCTCGGTGCGCTGCGCCACCTCACCGATCTGCATCCGGCGGGCGTCCTCGGGCGAACTCATCGGCGTGCCGCGTGCGGGTCAGTGACCGGCGCCGAGGCGGCCGGAGAGCCGGTCGAGGCGGTCGAGGCTGGCGCCGTCGAGTCCGGTGATCTCCACGTGCTTGCCCTTCGATTCGTACTTGTGCCGGATCGCATCGAGGGTGGCCACGGTGGAGGCGTCCCAGATGTCGGCGCCGGTGAGGTCGATGACGACGTTGCGCGGGTCGCCCACGTAGTCGAACTGGTGGATCAGGTCGTTGGAGGAGGCGAAGAACAGCTCGCCGTGCACCTTGTAGACGCGGGTGTCGACCTGACCGTCGTGGTCGGTGTCGGCCTCGGAGACCTTCTCGACGCTGGTCAGGTGGGCGACGCGGCGGGCGAAGAGCACCATCGCGGTGACCACGCCGAGGATCACCCCGACGGCGAGGTTGTGGGTGAGCACGGTCGCGGCGACCGTCACGACCATCACGAGGGTTTCGCTGCGCGGCATGAGCTTCAGGGTGCGCGGGGCGATGCTGTGCCAGTCGAGGGTGGCGACCGACACCATGATCATGACGGCGACCAGGGCGGCCATCGGGATCAGGGCGACGACGTCGCCGAGGGCGACGACGAGGATCAGCAGGAACATCCCGGCCAGGAAGGTGGAGATGCGGGTGCGCGCCCCGGAGACCTTCACGTTGATCATGGTCTGGCCGATCATCGCGCAGCCGCCCATGCCGCCGAAGAATCCGGTGACGAGGTTGGCCACGCCCTGGCCCCAGCCCTCCCGGGTCTTGTTCGAGTGGGTGTCGGTGATGTCGTCGACCAGCTTGGCGGTCATGAGCGATTCGAGCAGGCCGACCAGCGCCATCGCCAGCGCGTAGGGGGCGATGATCGACAGGGTCTCGGTGGTCAGCGGCACGTCGGGGAGGAACAGCGCCGGCAGCGACTCGGGCAGCTCACCCTCGTCGCCGACGTTGGGCACGTCCCAGCCGAAGACGAGCACCGCGGCGGTGAGCGCCACGATCGCCACCAACGGCGCCGGCACCACGGAGGTGAGCTTCGGCAGCAGGAACATCACCGCCAGCCCCACCGCGACCAGGGGATAGACCAGCCACGGGACGTCGATCAGGTGCGGCAACTGCGCGGTGAAGATCAAGATGGCCAGGGCGTTGACGAAGCCCACCATCACGCTGCGCGGGATGAACCGCATCAGCTTGGCCACCCCGAGCACCGACAGCACCACCTGGAAGATGCCCCCAAGGATGACCGTGGCGATGAGGTAGTCGAGGCCGTGCTCGCGGGCCACCGGGGCGACGACCAGGGCGATCGCGGCGGTGGCGGCGGAGATCATCGCCGGCCGGCCGCCCACGATGGAAATGGTCACGGCCATGGTGAACGAGGCGAACAGCCCGACCCGCGGGTCGACGCCGGCGATGATGGAGAACGAGATCGCCTCCGGGATCAGCGCCAGGGCCACGACGAGACCGGCGAGGATCTCGGTCTTCAGGCGCTGAGGGGAGCGCAGTGCGGTGCGCACCGAGGTGCTCGGGTCTCCGGCCTCGCGTCCGGTCGGCGCCGCACCGGGCGGTGTCTGCTGCATCTCTCGCTCTCCTGGAGGATGGGGCATGCCGCAACCGACCGGAGGGTTCCGGGGACGGCATGAGAGGGGTGCGCCGGGGCCTCCGGTCGCCGAGCGCACACTCTACCGTCGCGTGAGGGTTGGGAACCATTCGGCACCCGCTTGAGGATCGACGGCTCCGGATCGTGCGCGACACCCGGAAACTACGGTTAAAAACGTCACTGTGACGTTTTGATAGTGGGCGGCCGAGCCCGGGGCAGGGCGGCCCGACGGCGGGCCGAGGACTGGCGAGCCGAGGCCTGCGGAAGGGCTTTCGGGCCTGTGGGGCCGGCGACCGGACCACGCCGGAACGGTCGAGTTCGGTCATGCCCGGCTTCCGGCCGCAGCGCCGCCGTGCGGCGCGGCCGTACCGAACGGCGGGGACACGACGTGTCCGCGCCGGCGCACGTGCGCCGCGACAGAGGATCGCGACAACGGAAATCCAACGGCCGCCGCACGGCCGATAGCGCCGTCCTGTGCCATAACCCCAGGTCCGCCGTTCGCCGATAATCCACATTATGTCAACTAGTGTGGTGGGAGGCTTCCCCGGACGGAACGAAGGACGGTGCGGGATCGTCGACGCCTGCGCCGCGACGGCGAATGCCGATCGAACAGGTGGCGGACGGGATCTGCTCCGACCGCTCCGCCGTCGGCATCACCGTCGACACCGCGCGGCACCCTCGCCGCGGACCCGGCACATTCGGAATCACGGCATCCCGCACGGGCTCCGGCCAAGGGCGCGGCGACGTCCTCTCGCAACGGGAAGTCCTGTCGCAACGGTGAGCACCACCCGCTGGCCTCCGGCGCACGATGTTCACAGTGGACGAGCTCCCCTCCTCCCGATGCCCACACCGAGCCCTCGAGGGTCGGAATGATCTGCGCCGCCGGCGACCGGTGGGCGCGGCCGGGTCTACGGAACACCGGATCCAGCCGCCGCGTCGACCCACTCGCTCGCATCGACGCTGTGGCACACCCTGCACCCTATCTATAATAACAATTATGATGGATAATCACCGTTATCCATCATGTGTGGTGGGTTCCGCGGCCGGTGCCCCTGGGCGCGAACGGATCGCCGCCGTGTCGGCAACCCCCGGGGCCGCCGCCCGTCTCCCCGCGTGGCCGCACCCCGCGCCGGACCGCCCGTGCGGTGGTGAGCAGCCCCGGGGGTACCCCGCGGCGGCGATCCCCGGGCGCGGCACGTCTCTCCCGGACCCCGGTCCTCTCCCCGCGCGGCACCCCCTTCCGTCTCGACGTAGATTCGGGTTCGACAGGTATGGTCGGTGCCGCCGGGCCGGCCCGGGGTACGGGAGGAACGTCGATGCGGCCGAGCGTGTGGTTGACCCCGGGCGAGCTGTCCGCCCGGTCCGGGGTGGCGGTGTCCGCGCTGCACTACTACGAGGCCCGCGGCCTGATCGACAGCAGGCGCACCTCCGGGAACCGGCGCACCTACCGGCGCGACACGCTGCGCCGTCTGGCGTTCATCCGGGTCGCCCAGGGCGTCGGGGTCTCCCTCGACGAGATCAAGGACGCTCTCGATTCGTTGCCGGACAGCCGGGTGCCGACCGCGGCGGACTGGGCCCGGCTGTCGCGGCAGTGGCACGACCGGCTCACCGAGCGGATCGAGGCGCTCACCGCCTTGCGGGACAGTTTCACCGAGTGCATCGGGTGCGGCTGCCTGAGCCTGGCCTCGTGTCCGCTGGCCAACCCCGGCGACGTGCTGGGCGCGCAGGGGCCGGGACCGCACCGGCTCGGCAGGTCGGTGCCGCGATAGGCGTCCGGCACCCGCGTCCCACCTCGGGTCCCACTCCCCTGTGGTCACATCGTTCCCGTCGGTCCCGGATGTCACACTGGTATCGCACAGGTGTACGACCGGTACGTGAGGAGGCCCATGACGAGCCGGGTGGATCCGGGGTTGCTGGACTGGGTCGCCGCGTATCTCGAGACGTTGCAGACGGCGAAACGGTCTGCGCACACCATCAAGGCGTACCGACTGGATCTGCAGGCGGTGTGCGAGGAACTCGCCGTCAAGCTCTCGGTCGCCCCGGACGACCTGTGCGTGCAGGACATCACGATCCGGGCGATGCGCTCGGCGTTCGCCGCGTTCGCGCGGGAGCGGCAACCGGCGTCGGTTCGGCGGGCCTGGTCGGTGTGGAACAGCTTCTGCAACTTCCTCGTCTCCGAGGGGGTGTCGGAGGGCAACCCGATGGCGTCGATCGCCCAGCCGAAGCGGCCGCAGCACACCCCGAAGTCGTTCACGCCCAAGGCGATCGGGCAACTCGTCGACACCCTCACCGTCGAGGCGCAACGCCCCGCCGCCTCGGGCCGGGAGTGGCCTCAGCGCGATCTGGCGCTCATCGCGACCCTGTTGCTGACCGGCATCCGTTCGGAGGAGCTGATCCGCCTCGATCTCGGCAGCATTCTCGGCGGCACCGAGGCGCCCGTGCTGCGGGTGATGGGCAAGGGGTCCGTGGAACGGCAGATTCCGCTCGAGGAGAGCTGGACGGCGATCGTCTCCGGGTACCTCGAGGAGCGCTACACCCGGTTCCCCCCGGCCCAGCGGTCCCGGCGCGGCGACGACGAGACGCCGGCGGCTTGGGAGCGCTATCCCCCGTCCGATCCGTTGTTCGTCGGCGCCGACGGCCGGCGCATCACCCGCGGCACGCTGCAGTACCGGGTGCGGCGGATGTACCGGATGGCGGGCATCGAGGGTGAGCGCAAGCGGGGCGCCCTCGCGCACGCGCTGCGGCACACCTTCGCCACCAGTCTGGCCGACGGCGGCGCGACGATGGTGGAGCTGCAGCAGTTGCTCGGACACCGTTCGCTGCAGACCGTGCAGATCTACACGTCGGCGACGGACGACGCGGTCCGGCACGCCGCGCGGCACAACCCGGTCTACGGGCTGCTCGACCGGCGCGAGTGAGGCCCGGAGCGCGGGGCCGGCCGGCGGCGGACGCGTAAGCCTGTGGTGAGCGGGTATTGCTGACAGACTGGGGGCGGCGCGGGAGCCCCGTCGCTCGTCCCGCCACCGGTTGCCCGGTCGACCCGAGACATCGAGGAGCACGGAATGAGCATCCAGTCGGTTGAGCCACGCCGTCACCATGTCGTGGTGATCGGATCCGGATTCGGGGGTCTGTTCGCCACCAAGGCCCTCGCACGTGCCGACGTGGACGTCACCGTCGTCGCTCGGACCACGCACCACCTCTTCCAGCCGCTGCTGTACCAGGTGGCGACGGGCATCCTGTCGGTGGGCGACATCGCGCCCCCGACCCGCCTGGTGCTGCGCAAGCAGAAGAACGCGCAGGTGCTGCTCGGCGACGTGGAGTCGATCGATCTGACGCAGCACACCGTCACGTCCCGGTTCCTCGAGCACGAGACGGTGACGCCGTTCGACAGCCTCATCGTCGCCGCCGGCGCCGGGCAGTCGTATTTCGGCAACGACCACTTCGCCGAGTTCGCGCCCGGCATGAAGACAATCGACGACGCGCTCGAGCTGCGAGGACGGATCCTCGGGGCATTCGAGCAGGCGGAGCTGTCCGAGGATCCGGCGGAGCAGCGGCGGCTGCTCACGTTCGTGGTGGTCGGGGCGGGCCCCACGGGGGTGGAACTCGCCGGGCAGATCGCGGAGTTGTCCCATCACACGCTGCGGGGCGCGTTCCGCAACATCGACCCGTCGTCGGCGAGGGTGGTGCTGCTCGACGGGGCACCGGACGTGCTGCCGGTGTACGGGGGCAAGCTCAGCGCCAAGGCCCGTCAGACCCTCGAGAAGCTCGGCGTGGAGATCCAGCTCAACGCGATGGTCAGCGACGTGGACGCGACGGGCCTGACGATCAAGGAGAAGGACGGCACCGAACGCCGGATCGACTCGCAGTGCAAGGTGTGGTCGGCGGGTGTGTCGGCGAGCCCGCTGGGCCGGCAGCTCGCCGAGCAGACCGGCGCCGAGGTCGACCGGGCGGGCCGGGTCCAGGTGAACCCGGACCTGTCGCTGCCCGGTCATCCGAACGTGTTCGTCATCGGCGACATGATGTCGTTGGACCGGCTGCCCGGCCTGGCGCAGGTGGCGATGCAGGGCGGCAAGTACGCGGCGCGGCAGATCGTCGCGGGCCTGTCCGGTCACAGTCCGGCCGAACGCAAGCCCTTCAAGTACTTCGACAAGGGTTCGATGGCCACGATCAGCCGGTTCAGCGCGGTCGCGAAGGTCGGCAAGCTCGAGATCAGCGGGTTCGTCGGCTGGGTGGCCTGGCTGGGCATCCACCTGCTGTACCTGGTGGGGTTCTCGAGCAAGCTGTCGACCCTGCTGTCGTGGGCGACGACGTTCCTGACGCGGGGCCGCAACGAGATGGCCTCGACGGAGCAGCAGGTGTTCGCCCGCAATGCGATCGATCGGCTGCAGCGACACACCGAGGAGGCCGAACGCGGCGGCCGCAGCCGCCGCGCCGCGGGCTGAGGCCGGTTCCGGGGCCCCACCGCCGGGGTCAGCCCCCCAGGGCGTCGGGATCGAGGATATTGGCGAGGCGCACCTGCCCGTGGGCGACGGTGCGGTCCCGGTCGTCGGTGATGGCGACCTGCCACAGCTGCTGGCTGCGCCCGCGCTGGATGGGGGTGGCGGTGGCGGTGAGCACACCCTCGCGGGTGGCGCGGATGAAGTCGGTGTTGTTGTTGACCCCCACCACCTTGCCGCGGTCGCCGAGCCAGATGCTGCCGGCGAAGCTGGCGACGGATTCGACGACCGCGCAGTAGACGCCGCCGTGGACGATGCCGAACGGCTGGTGCTGGGTGGGGGTGACGGTCCAGTGCGCGCGGACCCGGTCCGGGCCGAGCTCGGTGAACTCGAGACCGAGGACGGAGCCGAAGCCGTTGTTGTGCTGTTCGGTGACGGCCGTGGGGTCGGTCAGGTGCTCCTGCGTGGGCAGATCGGTCATGGGTCGCTCCGTCCGGGTCGTGCCAGCTCCCTGGCGCGGGCCCGGCGGCGGTCGCCGGGTCTGACAGGGATGCTAGGACATCGCCGGTGGCACGCAGTGCCGGGACGAGCCGGCGGGCCTCGCGTCGTGGACGCGAGGCCCGCCGTGGGAAGGACCGGGAGTCTCTGCAGCCCTCAGGACTCCGGCGCGGTCCGGCGGTCGCAACATTCTCGACTATAGGGAAGGCTTGCCTAATTGAGCAAGCCCTCGGACCGGCACGTCCAGCGCCAGGAACGCGTCCAGCAGAAGCTGGCCGCGGCGCGCCGCCACGGAGCGGGAGGTGCCGGCCAGCAGGGGAATCTGCGCCGCGCCCGCCACGACGGCGCGGCCCAGGAGGGACCAGAACCGCAGCGCGTCGGCGGGGGCGCACAACGCCAGGGAGGCGTGCGCGGCGTGCAGCGCGGTGCCGGCCCGGTGGGCGGTCCACCGCGCGAGCGCCTCCTCGCACGGCAGCACGACGACCGCGGCGTCGGCGGCCGCGGGGTCGTCGGGCAGCACGCGCAGGGTGTCGTCGGCGACCGCGGCCCAGTCGATGCCTCCGTCGCTGTCCTGGTGGATCCACAGGTTGTCGAGTCCGGGGTCCCAGCAGCGCGCCTCGAGCAGGTAGGGGGCGAGCACCCGGCCCGCGACGACGTGGACGAGGGCGCCGGCCACCTGATCGGCAGCGATCCGCGGGTCGCCGACGTCCTCGAGCGCGCGGGCGTGGAGCAGCGCGATCCGCCGGTCCCGCTCGGCGTCGGCGAGCCGCCACCAGCGGCGGCGCGGCTCGTCGTCGATGCGGGCGACGGCGTAGACGCGCGGGGCATGGGGCGTCAGCAGGCGCAGGCGGGCGTCCGTGTCCACGAACGCGCGGACCTGCGCTGCGGTGGATCGGGGTGGCAGCAGGGTTGTCATCCACACCTCCTGATCGGCGAGCTGCTTTGATTAGGTAAGCCTAACCATTGCATCACGGGCCGGTGGATGCAACCCGGGAAGATAGGGTTCGGTAACCTAACCTTCGTTCGGCCGAGTTCGCGTCTCCCGAGGAGCCCGCCCCCTGTGACCACC
>NZ_JAALEH010000144.1:0-9202 GCF_011058195.1 Rhodococcus sp. 14C212
CCGCTCCACCCTCCGCCGGCAGTGACCCACGCCACCGCAATCCGTGCAACTGTTTTACCAAATACCTGGGCGTCCGGACAGGGCGCCTTCGTGCGAGCCGCGCGCCCCGCACCCGGGGCGGCCTGGAGTTACTACAGTCGGAGGGGACAGACCTTCATCCGGCAGGCCGACGAGGAGCCCCCATGACCAGCGACAGCGGCGCAGGCGTCAGCCGCGTGCAGTTCGGCAACGGAATCGCGCCGGGACCGGTCGACACCCAGGGGCGCACCATCATCGCCGACGCGGTCGTGGCGAAGATCGCCGGAATCGCGACCCGCGAGATCAGCGGCGTCTACGACGTCGGCGCCGGCACCGCACGTGTGGTCGGGGCCCTGCGGGACCGCATTCCCGGCGCGCGGATCAACCACGGCCAGGGCGTCGCCGTGGAGGTCGGGGAGAAACAGGCCGCGATCGACATCGGCATCGTCGCCGAATACGGCGTGGCCCTGCACGAACTCGCCGTCGCGATCCGCCACAACGTGATCGCGGCCGTCGAACGGATGACCGGCCTCGAGGTCACCGAAGTCAACATCACCGTCTTCGACGTCGTGCTGTTCGACGAGACCACCGGTGTCGCCGACGACCTGAAACCCCGCGTCCAATGACCACCCCCGCCGAGCCCGCAGAACTCGCCGCGGCCGCCGCCCGGACCGTGCCCGGCGTCGCCGACCTCCACGGCGGAGCCTTCGGCGAGGTCGCGACCTATCTGCCGGGCCGGCGCGTCACCGGGATCCGCCTCGGCTCCGACAAGTGCGCGGTACACGTCGTCGTCGAGTACCCGGCCGACCTGTACGCCGTCGCGGCCGCCGTCCGCGCCCGGCTCGAGCCGCTGCTCGGCGTCCCCGTGGACGTGACCATCGAAGACCTACGGATCCCGTCACCCGACGGCGAGCACCCGACCAGTGAGGTGACCCAGTGAACCACACCCCTGTCAGCAACACCGCCGTCGGACTCCTCGCGGGACTGCTGCTGGCCCTCGCGGGCATCCTCGGCGGCTTCAGCGGCCTGCTGTTCGGCATCCTGCTCGGCGCCCTCGGCATGGCGATCGGCGCCCACCGGGACGGGCTCCTCGACCTGGGCGCTCTGCTGCGGAGCCGGGGCCGTGGCTGACCCCACGCCCACCGGCCCGAGGACCCTGCCGGCCGAGGCCGGCGCCGACGAGGTCACCACCGAGACGGTCGACCCCGTCGGGCACCGCGGACAACTGGTGATCAAGGACCGCGCCGTCGAACGGATCGCCGCGGCCGCTGCCCTCCAGGTGCCCGGCGTGGTTCGCCAGCGCGGTGGGCTGAGCCTGTTCACCGGGCGGGAGCTGCCCCGCGCCGACGTCACCACCGGCGGTGGCGCCGTCGCGATCAACCTGTACATCGCCGCGGAATGGCCCTACGACGCGGCCGCCCTCACCCGGCGTGTGCACGACGCGGTCGACCGTCAACTCCACGAGCTGACCGGCCTGCCGGTGCACGAACTCAACGTGCTCGTCGCGGCCACGTCCGTCGCCGAGCCGGCCGAGCGCAGCGAACCGGCGGTGCCGGTCGAGTACACCGAGGCCGACATCGTTGCCCGGACCGAGTACCGGGCTCCCGTACCGGTCGTCGCGCCGCTGCCGCCCCTGGCCCATCCGGCCGCGGCCCCGGCGGCCGCGCTGATCGCCGTGGGCGCCCTGGCACTCGCGTTCGCCGCCGCCCGGGAACTGCTCATCGTCCGCGGGACGTACGCGGGCGCGCCGTGGCTGCGGAACTCCTTCGAATGGTTCGGTCGGCTGCACTGGCAGAGCTGGATCGCGCCCGTCGCTGCGGTCCTCGTGCTGCTGGGTGTCGTGCTCGTCGTGGTGGCGGTCAAGCCGCGGCGCCGCACCCACGTGCCCCTGCAGGTGTCCGGACCGGTGCCGACGGTGTGGATGCGCCGGACCGACCTGGCCCGGATGTGCAGCGCCCACGCGTCCACGCTGCCTGGTGTGTACGCGGCCCGCACCGTCGTCGATCGCCGTCGCGCGCTCGTCAGCGTCGTGGGTTCGGGTGAGGAGTCGACCGCCGATCTCGTCGCCGCGGTCCGGGGGGCGGTGGCGCCGAACCTGGCTCTGCTCGCCGACCCGATCGCTCTCGTGGTGCAGGTGCACCGGCCGAGGACGGTGCGATGAAGCTGCGCACCGTCCTGGTCAACCGGATGCTCACGTTCGCCGTGGGCGCCGCGCTCCTCGGCGCCGGGGCCTTCGCGCTGGCCTGGCTGTGGCAGGTGCGCTTCGCCCGGGAATGGCTGGCCCGTCTGGACCGGCCCCGCGTCATCGACGTCCCGGACCAGTCCTGGTGGGAGGGCGCGTTGTGGACCGCCGTCGCGGTGGGCGTGACGATCGGGATCGTGCTCCTGGCGGTCAACTTCTCCCGGCGCCGGACGTCGCGGGTGCAGCTCTACGACGAGGTCACCGAGGCCACCCTGGCCGTGGAGCTCGGACCGGTGGCCGACGGCGTCGCCGGCGAGCTCGCGGCCCTGCCCGGTGTGCGGGCCACCCGCAGCCGGGCCGTCGTCGAACGCCATCTGCCGACCCTGTCGATCACGGTGTACGCGGACCCGAACATCGACGTCGCCGACTTCACCGCTCGCGCCGAGGAGACCGCCGAGCGGGCCGCCCGGGCGCTGGGCGGGGCCCGCGTGGCGACGCAGGTACTGCTGCACCTGGATCCGGCCCACCCCGAATCCGGCGGACAGGGGTAGGCCACCGAGCGAAGGTGGCATTTCGTCGGCGTACGGAGATGAACGATACATTCGCTCGTCCCCCCGGGGACGGAAACGTCGAACGGCGCCCACCCCGAAGGGTGGACGCCGTTCGACGTCAGCGAGAACTAGCTCACTTGATGATCTTCGTGACGCGACCGGCGCCGACGGTGCGGCCACCCTCGCGGATCGCGAAGCGCAGGCCCTCGTCCATGGCGACCGGCTGGATCAGCTTGACGGACATTTCGGTGTTGTCGCCCGGCATGACCATCTCGGTGCCCTCGGGGAGGGTCACAACGCCCGTCACGTCCGTGGTACGGAAGTAGAACTGCGGACGGTAGTTGTTGAAGAACGGGGTGTGGCGGCCACCCTCCTCCTTGTTGAGGATGTAGGCCTGGCCCTCGAACTCCGTGTGCGGGGTGGTGGTGCCCGGCTTCACGACGACCTGGCCGCGCTCGACGTCCTCGCGCTTGATGCCGCGGACCAGCAGACCGACGTTGTCGCCGGCCTGGCCCTGGTCGAGCAGCTTGCGGAACATCTCGATGCCCGTGACCGTGGTCTTGGTCGAGGTCGGCTTGATACCGACGATCTCGACTTCCTCGTTCACGTTGATGACACCGCGCTCGATGCGGCCGGTGACGACCGTGCCACGACCGGTGATGGTGAAGACGTCCTCGACGGGCATGAGGAACGGCTTCTCGGTCTCACGGACCGGGTCCGGGATCGACTCGTCGACGGCGCTCATGAGCTCGAGGATGCTCTCGGTCCACTTCGGGTCACCCTCGAGTGCCTTCAGGGCCGAAACCTTGACGACAGGAGCCTCCTCGTCGAAGTCCTGCGCAGCGAGGAGCTCACGGACCTCCATCTCGACGAGCTCGAGGATTTCCTCGTCGTCGACCATGTCGGACTTGTTGAGCGCGACGAGGATGTAGGGCACGCCGACCTGACGGGCGAGCAGCACGTGCTCACGCGTCTGCGGCATCGGGCCGTCGGTGGCGGCCACGACCAGGATCGCGCCGTCCATCTGAGCCGCACCGGTGATCATGTTCTTGATGTAGTCGGCGTGACCCGGAGCGTCGACGTGCGCGTAGTGGCGCTTCTCGGTCTGGTACTCGACGTGGGAGATGTTGATCGTGATACCACGAGCCTTCTCCTCCGGAGCCTTGTCGATCTGGTCGAACGCGAAGCTCTGGTTCAGCTCGGGGTACTTGTCGGCCAGCACCTTGGTGATCGCCGCCGTCAGAGTGGTCTTGCCGTGGTCGACGTGACCGATGGTGCCGATGTTCACGTGCGGCTTGGTCCGCTCGAACTTCGCCTTCGCCACTTGAGGGTCCTCCTGGACTGTTGTTGCTTGCAGTATGCAGCAGTGCGGTTGTTACTTACTTGGTCGTGCAGCCGACCGGGTCGGAACCGAGGTTACTCGCCGGTCGCCTTGGCGATGATTTCCTTCGAGACGTTCGAGGGAACCTCAGCGTAGGAATCGAACACCATGGAGAAGTTCGCGCGACCCTGGGTCTTCGACCGCAGATCACCGATGTAACCGAACATCTCCGAGAGCGGAACCAGCGCCTTCACGACACGGGCACCACTGCGTTCCTCCATGGCCTGGATCTGGCCACGGCGGGAGTTGAGGTCGCCGATCACTTCACCCATGTAATCCTCGGGGGTGGTGACCTCGACAGCCATGAGCGGCTCGAGGATGACCGGCGCGGCCTTGCGCGCGGCCTCCTTCAGGGCCTGCGAACCGGCGATCTTGAACGCCATTTCCGACGAGTCGACGTCGTGGTACGCGCCGTCGAGCAGGGTGACCTTGACGTTCACCAGCGGGTACCCGGCGAGCACGCCGTACTGCATCGCGTCCTGCGCACCGGCGTCGACCGAGGGGATGTACTCGCGGGGCACGCGGCCGCCGGTGACCTTGTTCTCGAACTCGTAGGTCGCGCCGTCCTCGCCCACGAACGGCTCGAGGGCGATGATGACCTTCGCGAACTGGCCGGAACCACCGGTCTGCTTCTTGTGCGTGAACTCGAGCTTCTCGACCTTCTTGGTGATGGTCTCGCGGTACGCCACCTGCGGCTTGCCGACGTTGGCCTCGACCTTGAACTCACGACGCATGCGGTCGACGAGGATGTCGAGGTGGAGCTCGCCCATGCCGCCGATGACGGTCTGGCCGGTCTCCTCGTCCAGCTCGACGGAGAAGGTGGGATCCTCCTCGGCCAGCTTCTGGATCGCGGTGCCCAGCTTCTCCTGGTCGGACTTGGTCTTCGGCTCGATGGAGACCTGGATGACCGGATCCGGGAAGGTCATGGACTCGAGCACGATCGGGGCGTCCTGCGCGCACAGGGTGTCACCGGTCGTGGTGTCCTTCAGGCCGATCATCGCGTAGATGTGGCCGGCCACCGCCTCGTCGACCGGGTTCTCCTTGTTGGCGTGCATCTGGAACAGCTTGCCGATGCGCTCCTTCTTACCCTTGGTGGCGTTGAGCACCTGGGCGCCCGGCTCGATCCGGCCGGAGTAGACGCGCACGAAGGTCAGCTTGCCGAAGAACGGGTGCGCGGCGATCTTGAACGCCAGCGCGGAGAAGGGCTCGTCCTTGCTCGGCTTGCGGTTGAGGGTCTCCTCCTCGTCGCCGAGCTTGTGGCCCTCGACCTCGCCGATGTCGAGCGGGTTCGGCAGGTAGTCGATGACCGCGTCGAGCATGGGCTGGATGCCCTTGTTCTTGAACGCGGAACCGCACAGCACCGGGTACAGCTCGGAGGCGACGGTCAGCTTGCGGATGGCGCCCTTGATCTCGGCAACGGTGAGTTCCTCGCCACCGAAGTACTTCTCCATGAGCTCTTCGTCGCTCTCGGCGACCGTCTCGAGCAGCTTCTCGCGGTACTCGGCGGCCTTGTCGGCCAGGTCCGCGGGGATCTCCTCGATCGTCGGCTCGGCGCCGATGTCGACGGTGCCACGCCAGGTGTAGGCCTTCATCTCGACGAGGTCGACGACGCCGTCGAACGCATCCTCGGCGCCGATCGGGAGCTGCAGGACCAGCGGCTTGGCGCCGAGGCGGTCGATGATGGTCTGGACCGTGAAGTAGAAGTCCGCGCCCATCTTGTCCATCTTGTTGACGAAGCAGATGCGCGGAACGTCGTACTTGGCGGCCTGCCGCCAGACCTGCTCGGACTGCGGCTCGACGCCCTCCTTGCCGTCGAACACGGCGACCGCGCCGTCGAGGACGCGCAGCGACCGCTCGACCTCGACCGTGAAGTCGACGTGGCCGGGGGTGTCGATGATGTTGATCTGGTTCTTGTTCCAGAAGCAGGTCACGGCGGCGGAGGTGATGGTGATACCCCGCTCCTTCTCCTGCTCCATCCAGTCGGTGGTCGAGGCACCGTCGTGGGTCTCACCGATCTTGTAGTTCACACCGGTGTAGAAGAGGATGCGCTCGGTCGTCGTGGTCTTGCCGGCATCGATGTGCGCCATGATGCCGATGTTGCGGACCTTGTTCAGGTCGGTCAGCACTTCCTGTGCCACAGGTAACCCCGCTCGTAGCTCGTGTCGGTCCTAGGGTGCGGACCAGTGTTCTCGGATGTTCAGCCGGCCTTCAGGGACCGACACAGTTGTGCGAACGGCCGGCCGGGCGGATTTCGGGAAAACCGGATCCTCCCGACCGGCATCGACTCACCAGCGGTAGTGCGCGAACGCCTTGTTGGCCTCGGCCATCTTGTGGGTGTCCTCGCGACGCTTCACGGACGCACCCAGACCGTTGCTGGCGTCGAGGAGCTCGTTCGCGAGGCGCTCGACCATGGTCTTCTCACGACGCTGACGCGAGAAGGTGACCAGCCACCGCAGGGCGAGGGTGGTCGAACGACCGGGACGAACCTCGACCGGCACCTGGTAGGTGGCGCCACCGACACGGCGGCTGCGCACCTCGAGGGCGGGCTTGACGTTGTCCAGAGCGCGCTTGAGGGTGACGACCGGATCGGTGCCGGTCTTCTCGCGCGCCCGCTCGAGTGCCTCGTAGACGATGCGCTCGGCGGTGGACTTCTTGCCGTCCAGCAGGATCTTGTTGACCAGCTGGGTGACGAGCGGCGACCCGTAGACCGGGTCGGCGATCAGGGGACGCTTCGGAGCGGGACCCTTACGTGGCATCAGCCCTTCTCCTTCTTCGCGCCGTAGCGGCTGCGCGCCTGCTTGCGGTTCTTGACACCCTGGGTGTCGAGCGAACCGCGGATGATCTTGTAGCGGACACCGGGGAGGTCCTTCACACGACCACCGCGCACGAGCACCATCGAGTGCTCCTGCAGGTTGTGACCCTCACCCGGGATGTAGGCGGTGACCTCGACGGAGCTGGTCAGACGCACGCGGGCGACCTTCCGGAGCGCCGAGTTCGGCTTCTTCGGGGTGGTGGTGTACACGCGAGTGCACACACCGCGGCGCTGCGGGCTGCCCTTGAGGGCCGCGGTCTTGACCTTGGCGGCCTTGTCGCGGCGGCCCTTGCGGACCAGCTGATTGATGGTTGGCATCTACCGGCTTTCTCGTTGTCTGAAGACTGCTCGCACGAGCAACCTTGGCTGTTCTGAAATTAGGGATCCATCGGTTGGGGCAAGAGAGCCGCTGCCCCGCACCCACCCCTCGTGTGCACACGAGGTCGGGCGTGTCGCGTACCCCCACACAGGCAGCCGGGGGCTCGCTCCTGCGGAGATTCCACAGACCGCGCGCACGGCACTACCTCGCATAGGCACACAGATCGGCCCGGGCATGCCGGACACGACCCACAACGATACCCGGCGGCGCGGCGCAAGGTCAAAGCGAGCTGCGGCGGCCCGCTCGCGCTCAACTGCTGAGGTCGAGGGTCAGTCGGGCCAGCGTGACGGCCGCCGCACACGGATCCGGAGGGGCCGCGCCGGGCGCGTACTGCACCCACCAGCCGAAGATCCCCGTCGTGGACGCCCCGGCGGAGATGCCGCAGGACGCCGGGTCGTCGGGCGGGCGCATCAGCACGGCCCGCCGGCCCTCCACGGTCGTGTTCTCGACCGCGTATCCCAGCCGTTGCGCGGTCTCCCGCTCGGTGTCGAGGGAACCGGTCTCGAACCAGTTGAACGTGACCTTCGCCGGCGCGCCCGCACCTGCGGTGTCCCACCGGCAGATCGCCCCGAAGAACCCGCGCTCGATCGCCTCGACGCCGACCGCCTCCGCGATCTGCTCGTCGGTGACGGCATCGCACTCGGTGAGCAGGCGCGTGAACTCGGCGGAGGCGCCGCCCGCTCCGGCCCCCTCCGGCACGGCCTGCCCCTCGATCGTGCTGCCGCACCCGGCGAGCACCGCGGCCAGGGTCAGCAGCGACGGCAGCGTCGCCACCCGTGTCGTCCACGTCGTCCGCTTCACCGCTGTGCCCTTTCCGCGCTGAGCTCGGCCAGGTCGCGAGCCACCACGCACGCGTCCGCGGCCGGCGTGAAGAGCCCGTACGTGACGGACCAGTGCACGAAGTCGCCCCCGAACTGCACGCCGATCTCGCACAGCACGGTCTGCCCGAAGTCGTTCTGCGCCGAGCCCTGGAAGCCCGGGTTGCCGTCGACCTCCACGTCGATCGCGGGCCGGCCGATCAGGTCGGAACCGGCCCGTTCGCGGCCGATCGGGCTGCCGCGGTACCAGGAGAACGTCACGCTCGGGCCGCCCGTCCCGACGAGTTCCCATTCGCATCCCACCGAGTTGCGGGTGACCTGCACGAACGACCCCAGCCCGAAGGCCCGGGCCACCTCGTCGTCGGTGACCGACCCGCACGCGCCGAAGAACGGGCCCGGCTCGGTCACCTGCAGAGTGGGCGACGCGCCGGCGGCCGGGCCCTCGGGCGGGTCCGAGCCGCACCCGGCGACGACGGCACCGACGAGTCCGAGGACCGCGACCGTGGCCAGCTTGGGAGGCATGCCACAAACCTAACCGGCCTGGTGCTGCGCCGCCGAACGCTGCCGGGCCGCGTCGAGCACCGTGTCGAGCTGCGCGGCCCAGTGCCGGACGATCTCGGCCCGGCGCCGCGAATCGTCGGTGAGGACGTCGGCGAGGCCGAGGCCGCGCGCGAGGTCGAGGGTGGCCTGCACCATGCGGTGCACCGTGGCGTCGGACTCGTCCACGCCGAGCTGCTCGACGGCGACGCGGTGGGCGACGCGGCCGAAGTGTTCCTCGAGGGGGACGATGCGGGCCCGCAGTTCCGGGTCGGCCGCCGCGGCCGTCCACACCTGCAGCGCCGCCTTGAACAGGGTGCCGGTGTAGTAGTCGACGAGCCGGCGCACCACGGCCTCGGTGCGGGCGGCCCCGAGTGGCAGGTCCACGGTGTCGCGGCGGGCGAGATCCATCCGGCTGTCGAACATGAACTCGAGCGCCGCGGTGATGAGGTCCTCCCGGGTCGGGAAGTGGTGCTGGGCCGCGCCGCGGGACACCCCCGCCCGTTCGGCGACCACCCCCACCG
>NZ_JAALEH010000145.1:0-9181 GCF_011058195.1 Rhodococcus sp. 14C212
CCGGCAGCTCAACCGGGCCCTGCACACCGTCGTGCTGTCCCGGCAACGATACGACGACGCGACCAAGGCATACACCGCCCGACGAACCGCCGAAGGAAAGACGTCCCGCGAGACCAAACGCTGCCTCAAGCGATACATCGCCCGCGACTTCTACCGGCTACTCGAACACCATCAGACCGCTTGACATCCATAGGAGCGTCCATGCAGCAGTTCCTATCGAAGATCGTCGAGTGCGCAGCACTGGACCGACAGATCGAACGTGTACACCGACATCCCGCTTCCGATGTAGTGGCGATGGCGTCGACCCGGACCAGCCTCTGGTCGATCCGTTCGTCGGAAAACTGCTTCTTGCCACATTGGTGACCAGCGGTCGGGTCACCGCCGTGTATGTGATGCAGCAAGACCATTGATCGAAGTGAATGCTGGTGTTATAGAGCACCATTGAGTAGGATACTGATGTCGGCGGTGTATGTGGTTGCCGGGGAGGGCAGGCCATACCTGTTGACAGTTCGTCCCAGGAGCATCCACCGCAGGTGGCATGTTGGGCCAGTGGTGTGCGTGCAGAATGGGCGAGGCGGCGTGCCCTGCGTGTGGACACGGGCAGATCCCGACACCCCCCCCTGATTCGGGCTGCCGGAGCCTTGCTTCGTCGCTGATCATGGGATCATCGACGAAGCAAGCCTTTCCGCCCTTTGCGCGACGTCTCCCTATTCGCCGAGCGTCTTCCAGCAGGTCTGCGCGGCAGCGTGTTGCAGGAAGCCGGCGAAGCGGGCGCCGTGGCGTTCGTATCAGATCGTCAGTCGGCGGTAATCGGGTCAACCTGGCCATGGTGCGTTCGATCTTGCGCCGGTGCCACTGAGGCGCCCGCTGCTGTCGATGCCGCGGCGGGCGATGCCCCGCTCGCTTAGCCACCGGCGGTGCACGGGATCGTCGTAGTCCTTGTCCGCCCGCAACCGACCCCCGGGGTCGGCGGCGCCGTGGCCCGCGGCGCGCCCGCCCCGCCTCCGATCGCGGCCACTATGGGTTGGAGCAGGACGCTGTCGTGGGTGTTCGCCGAGGTCACAGCGGTTACCAGCGGGAGGCCGTCGACGTCGGCGAGGATGTGGATCTTCGATCCGTTCTTGCCTCGGTCGGCCGGGCTGGGACCAGTCAGAGACCTCCGTTCTTTCGTCCGGACGTGGGCGGCGTCCAGGATCGCGGCGGACCAGCTCAGGTTTCGTCCTCCGCCGAGGCGACCTCGGACCCGACGGTCCAGCTCGTCGAACACCCCGGCCTTGACCCAGGCGGCGAAGCGCCGATGCGCAGTCGGAACGCTGCCCCCGAACGACGGCGGCAGGTGCCACCAGGTGCAGCTGCTGGTGAGCACGTAGACCCCCGCGGTGAACACCGTCCGATCGTCCAGCGCCGCCCACCACCCTGCGGTCACGCCCGGAACCCCGGTAACGGCGGCTCGGCGATCTCCCACAACGCCTCCGCCGCGAGATCACCTCGCCGAAATGTGCGACCTCCTTATTGACCAAACAGATATCTTTGATATTGTTAAGTTCCTTACACTGCAGCGTTTCCGAACGAGGAGGTTAACGCAACGATGCCGCTCAGTCTTGATGTCTGGCCTCCAGAAATCATCGCGCGCCACTATGCGGACGGGTGGTGGGACGCGGGGACGATGTCGGAGCGTTGCCGTCAAAACGCCCGTGAGCGTGGCGCCAAGATCGCCTACATCGACGACGGGCCTAATCCGGTCACGTACGCGTCGATGGAGGAGGGTGTCTCCACAATCGCGAAGGCGTTGTACTCGCTCGGCCTGGAGCGGGGCGAAGGTGTCGCGGTGATGCTCCCCGACTCGGCGGCGTTGCATGCCGCCTGGTTGGGTGCCGAACGTTCGGGTCACCTCGTGGTCGCCGTTCCTCACCGGTCGGGCTTCCGCGACATCGAGCGACTCGTCGTAGAGGCCGACTGCAAGGTATTCCTTTCCCTGGGGACACTTCGCGACGGAAGTCCCGCTGCGGAGATCGCTGACCGGCTGCGGCAGGAGAGCGGGTGGGAGGGCATCCACCTCACACTGAGTCAGGGCGCTGACGAGTGGTCCGTCGCCCTCGATGGCAAGCCCGTGCTCGCGGCGGAGGAGCCGCCCGTCGAGCGCGGTCTGACCGCGGACGAACTCTTCATGGTGATCTTCACGTCGGGAACGACGGGTCGCCCCAAGGGCGTCATGCAGACGATGAACCGACAGAAGTGGATGAACAGCAAGTGCACCCACCTTCATGGCGATGACATCTTCCTCGTGGCCGTGCCGGCCACGGGGGGCTTCGGGCTATGGTTCTCGCACTTCACTCCGCCGCTCAAGGGCGCGACGGCGATCGTGCGCTCGGAGTTCTCGGTTGAGCAGACCCTCGAAGACATCGAGAAACACCAGGTGACGGTGCTGGTGGTTGTGCCGACTCAGCTGAAGATGTTGCTAGCGCACCCGGACTTCGACAGGACCGACATGTCGTCCGTGCGCATTCTCGAGATCGGTGGCGAGCCGCTGCCCTACAGGATCGCAGAGGAGTTCGAACGCAAGACCGGCGCAATCTCTACCCAGTTCTACGGATCGAGCGAGTCCTTCTCGATCGCCGGGCCGACCAGGGCCGAGCATCCGAAGCACCTGAGGTACGGCACGACGGGGCCGATCATCCCGGAGAGCGAGTTCACACTCCTCGATGAGGAGGGCAACAGTATCCCGATCCCGGGTCGTGGACGCGTGGCCTCGCGTGGTCCTGGACGCAGTCCCGGCTACTTCAACGATCCCGCCGCGAATGAGGCGCTCGTCTGGCGCGACGGGTACGTGCTCCTCGGCGACATAGTCGAGGTCGACGCGGAAGGCTTCGTGAAGGTAGTCGGGCGGGCTTCGGACTTCATCATCCGGGGCGGTCTCAACATCAGCGGACCCGAGGTCGAGGATGCGGTGATGCTTCATCCCCGCGTCCAGAACGCGGCCGCAGTCCCGATGCCTGACCCGATCATGGGTGAGAAGGTCTGCGTATACGTGGTGAGTGCGGACGGCGAGGACGTGCGGTTGAGTGAGGTTCAGGAGGTCCTGGCCGAACACGGATACACCAAATCCAAGTGGCCGGAACGGATCATCACTGTCCCGGAGCTTCCCATCGCGCCCGGCGGCAAGGTGGCGAAGGCTGAACTGAAGGCGGACATCATCAGTCGGCTCGAGGCAGAGTCGAAGGAGGGAGCGATATGACGAAGACCAAGGAAGAAATGGTCGAGATCTTCCAGGGCTACTACGACAAGGTCGACGCGGGCGATGCCGCCGGCGCCGTCACGATCTATCACCCGGAAGTGAACTGGGTACACCTGCCGACTACGAAGCAGGAACTCGGTCTCTCGCACAGCGAAGCCGACGTGATCCAGAGCCGTGACGAACTCGAGGCCTACCTCACCCGCGTTCTGCCCCGTGCGGTCGAGGCGGGACTCGTACACACGGTGCAAAAGCTCGTCACCGACGGTGAGCAGGGTGCCCTCATCGGGCGCACGACCAGCACGGTCTCCCAGTCGGTCGACGACACCTTCATCGCGTGGTTCACGCTGCGCGACGGGCTGGTCTCCGAGTACAACCTGCGTCCGCTGTAGAGCTTGAAGCATCAATTAGGAGTTGGCATGGCTAGTGACAAGCACGTGTGGGTCGTCCAGACCGAGTGTGTTCCCGGACGCGAGGAGGAGTTCAACAAGTGGTACGACGAGCAGCACGTCCCGGACGTTCTCGCCGTGCCGGGAATCAAGAGTGTTCAGCGGTACCAGTTGGCGCCGCCGGACGAGAATCCGGTATCCAACCGGTGGCTCGCGATCTGGCAGCTCGAAGGTGACATCGACGAGATCCGCGCGACCTTGGCTACCGGTCGCGATCGCCGACCGCGCAGCGATTCCTACGTACACGAGCGGACCGTGTACAACTTTTATACACTTCGCGGCTGACGGTCGAGCAGCGATAGCGGCGAAGGACGCGACGCCGACGATCTCCTGACAGAGTTACTACGACCCTCTCCATCGGGGCGACGCGGCGACTGCCGCCGGAGTCGACGGCTTCGGGTGTGGACTGGTCGCACTGGTCCGCCTGGGGGAGTAGCCAGTTGGGTATCGCCATGACGAACCTGGATGTGTTGACCAGTCGCGACGAGGTTCGAGGCGAAGTACCACCATGCCGTGAACCCCGATTCGATCTGGTTCAGTCAAGACCCGTATGCCAGCAGGAACGCCTCTCGACGTCGTTGTCGGCTGCCCACCGACAGACGGCCAGAAGCCGGTGTGGGGAGAAGTTGTCGAGCACACGTACGACTTCTCCCCATGCCAATCCGCCCGTAACACCGTGGGAAAGTCGAGGAACTCGCCACCGCACTTGCGCGGCCGAATCCGGCAGTGCGTTCTGCCGCTGGACAGTCCAGTCAGTGAGCATACGTAGAACTCCGTCACAGACGTGATATGTGGCCCGCACCCGCAACCAGCGGATGCGTGGCAGAACGCCAGCGCTTACCCTGGCGAGGATGCAGGCTGGAGAGTGAACTCGTCGGTGCACAGGGCTCAGCCATCATCTGGTAGACGATCGCGTAGATCCGGATTGTGTGAATCCCGGCCAGCAAATTCCCGTCGTCAAGTTTCCACATAGTGGACTGCCAGGTGACCTCGACGGCGCGGAAATCCGACGCGGTCGTCCGTCCTCCATACTGATCGGACGACGAACACACACGGCGGCTGACGTGCCAAGACCACATCCCGATTTCGCCTCGAGACGGTCTGCCGTGCAACTCATCCCACCGGGAATCATCAGGTCGACGATCCGCGGCGAGCCACCGGACCGATCGTTCGTCCCAGTGTCACGATGGAGATGTCGGGCGGTTCGCTCGACCGTTCTCTTCTGACAGTCCCGACCGGGCTGCCGTCCCAGTACGCGGGTGGTTACGGAACCTGCCTAGGTTGAAAAGCGGCCAGGTTCGTGGATTATTGGACTGTGACTTCTACCACGAGGCAGGCGACAGGCGCGTCCGCGAGCTCCAGCGCTGAGTTCGTCGACCCCGAGTCATCTGACGAGCTGCACTGTCTGCGCGTGTCCGCGGGGCTGGTGGGTGGGGTGGCAACGCTCTCGTTCGAGCGTGCCGAGAGGAGCAACGCCATCGATGAGGCGTTTGTCGATGAACTATCCGAGCGGGTGTCCCAGATCGTATCGTGGGGTGACCGCGTCGGCGCTTTGCTGATTTGTGCCCGCGGGCGACGGTTCTCTGTCGGTGGGGACTTGAAGTTCCTCGACTCCGTCCCTGATGAGGTACGCCGAGACGTCATCGTCTCTATGACGGCGAGGTTTCACGCAGCGCTCAAGGCCCTCAACTCTCTGGATGCTCCCATTGTGGTTGCTGCTCGAGGCGCCGTTGCCGGCGGGGCGATAGGGTTCATCGCAGTGGCCGACTTGGTCATCGTGTCGGCCACCGCCACATTCTCGACCGGTAACATCACGAATGGACTCCCTCTCGACGGCGGCTCCTCATGGCTATTGCCCCGTTATGTCGGCCCCCGCAGAGCCGCCGAGATGTACTACGAAGGCCGCGTCGTGACAGCACGGGAGGCCGTTGACTGGGGTCTGGCAACGCGGATGGTCGATGACGCCGAGCTGGATCAGGACGCGATGGCGCTCGCCCGTCGGCTCGCCGGCAGCCGTGGTCGAGCCGTAGGCGAGACCCGCAGACTCCTCCGCGGTTCGTTCGACATGGACCTCGAAGGCCAACTGGATCTCGAGGCCGAGGCCATGACCCGGTCTGTGACCGGATCCATCGTCCCGGGGGGATTCGTCATCGGTCACGACAGAGCCGAGCCGAAGGACAAATCGGGAGTCTTCAGCAATGGTCTTGCGGAAGCGAGCGGTTCGCCCTAGCGCAAGTCACTTATCGGGCAGGTCTCGTGCGCAGCTCGATTCACGGAGTGATCGATGAGCCTTTTGCGGTCGGCGTCAGAAGTGTTGTGCGTGATCGTAGAACCGTTGCCGTCCGGGTTCCGGGCGCGACCGCCGGGCGGCCGTGCGGCGCAATCTGGACAGGTCCGGTCCCAGCATGCGGTCGAGCAGCACGATCGGAACGGCCAGCAGCCAAGACATCGGGGTGATGAACAGCTTGTCGATCACGGCGTCCACTTCAAGGCTCCTTTGTTGAAGGACGAGGGGAGTGCAGGTTCGGATGACGCACGCGTCCTCGGCCCCTCCGTCCGACACCAGCGGATCACCGGCCACCGGTATCCGGTCGACGACGACCGAGTGCGTACGGTCAGTGCAGGCGCTCGCTTCCGCCGACGCCAGGATGCGATGTGTCCACCACGCCCTCCATCGCGCTCAGTAGAGGCGCTCCCCGCGGGGTGGGCGGACATACGGCTTGATCTCATCCCAGGCTCCTGCTGTGGCCTTCTGCACCCACTGCGCGTCGGCAAGCAGGGCGCGTCCGATGGCGACGATGTCGAACTCATCGTGCTCGAACTGCTGCAGTAGGTAGGTCAAGCGCTCCTGGACTGTCTCGGCAACGATCGTGTTATCGCTGCCCATCAGGGCTCCGACGCCTACCGAACCCACTGCAATGGTCGGGCAGCCTGTGATCTTCTTGGTCCATCCGGCGAGTCCGAGATCGCCATGGGACTCGAACTCGGGCATCCAATGGCGCCGGCTGGAAGGGTGGAACAGGTCGACGCCGGCGTCCACCAACGGGGTGAGGATCTCTTCGAGCTCTTGGGGACTCGAAGCCAGTCGCGCTCGGTAGTGGTCGGACTTCCACTGAGAGAATCGAAAAACGATGGGGAAATCAGGGCCGACCGCTCCCCGAATGGCCCTGATCAGATCTACCGCGAACTTGGTACCATGCCGGTTCCCGTAACCGTAGACATCCCCGCGCCGGTTGGTGCGCTGCCAGAGAAACTCATCGATGATGTAGCCATGGGCGCCGTGTATCTCCGCGCCGTCGAAGCCACACTCCTTTGCAAACGTCGCGCTCTCAACGAAGTCACCGATGATGCGCTCGATGTCGGCGCCGGTGAGCGCACGCCCCACCGGCCGCCCGTCCAGCCCGATGCCCGATGGACTGACAGTCTCGGTGTCCGGACCGCGATCGTATTCCCCACCCCGCATGGCGCCCATGTGCCAGAGCTGGGGAATGATCGCAGAGCCCTCGGCGTGGACCTGCGCGATGACCGCCCGCCATCCGGCAGCTGCGTCCGCACCGTAGGCGTGAGGAACGTCGAGACTGAACCCGGCTGCCGGATCGCGCACGTGCACGCCCTCGGTGATGATCAGCCCCACACCGGCAGCCGCACGCCGCCGGTAGTAGTCGGCATTGTCCGCCGTTGGCACTCCGCCTGGTGACTTCAAGCGGGTCATCGGTGCGAGTGCGAACCTGTTCCGAAGCGACAGACCTCCCCACCGAAAAGGCTCTTGGAATGGAGTGAGATCGATCCTGTCATTTCTCGACACAGTTGACTCCTGACTCCGTCGGCTCGTCATGCCCGACTCCCTTCGAGGCGCAACTCTGCAGTTGGAATCAGTCGCTCCTCGACGAAGCCCATGCCGCCCTCCCCGATCGCCGACACATGGTCGTCGCCGGTCTTCGCCACCGCCGAGTCCGGCGCCGTGGTCCCGACTCCGGTCATCCCCCCGCACACGATGGGATGCGGGATCCCGCAGCTACGTGCGAACTCCGTGGTGAACAATCCGAGCCCTTTCTCTCATTGACCACCAGTAGACAATAGAGATACCTCTTTGGCAACCCGTTGTCGGATGCAGGCCGAGTACGAGCACCTGCAAGAGAAGTCGGATCTCGACCTCTGTGGTCCGAGCCCACGGCGTCGGCATCCCGATCGCTACCTGCTACCGGCATCCGTCAAGGGCCTCTACGCGTTCGCTGCCAGGCGCCGCAGTGACCCGACGTGCTACGCCGCGCCGCGCGGCGGGCGATGCGTATGTGATTCTCGACGGCACTCTCGTCTCCAGTGACCGGATTGCCGAGACACCGTCCGAACCAGGGCATCTCGATCCGCCTTGGGGTACTCCAGCAGCACCGCTGGTTCGGCGGAAACGGCCACTTCATCTCGACCGCGGGCAGATTCTCACGGCCGGTCGTCGGCCCCGCCGAGCCGCACCGACTCTGTGGCGACCGCCTGCGAACGCCGGATCACCGAGTCCTGTACGCTGCCGCAGCTGAGGGATTTGTCACCCTCGTGGACAGTGGCCGCCAGGGCGTAGGTATCGGCATCCATATCGACGAAGATCCTGCCGCCGGCGACGTCTTCGATGGCATACCGCCTTCCTCGACATTCCACTGCCCGAACTGCGATGCCTCCGCGAACGTGCTACCGCGCTGTTCACCGCCCTTGGAATACCCTCTACAGGATCGGACTGTGACCAGGTGAAGATCCGTCACAGGGCCATGCTCGTCCTCACGCGATTCGAGCACGCGGATTGCTCCTGAGGAACCCACTGATGGCATTCGGTCGGCGCGCTGTTCAGATCACAGCGGCCTCATCAGGTAGCGCGACACCCTGCTGCCAGCCAGCTCGTACCAGACCAGGAATCGAGCAACGTCAGGCTTCTTGTTGCTGGTTACCTCACAGATGAAGGCACCGCGATCGCCGTCGGCGACCAAGTCATGGATGAGGTGCCGAAGACCGCTCTCGACTACATTGGGGCAGGCCACGCTCAAGAACTTCAAGACGTCTTCGCGGGTGTAGAACTGGTCGAGATCGGTTAGTGAGAATCCAAGCTCGTCGCTCTGCCAAGCGGATAGGTGCGACCAGTAGACATCGTGGGTGAAGATCGAGACGGCGGCCGATGCATTCCCACGGTCGATCGCGTCGTAATAGCAGGTCTGGAAGAGCTCCAGTGCCTGTTCCTTTGCTGTCATGCGTACGGATCCCTTCGAGTGCCTACTTTGGTTTTCCGGTGAGGCCGCCCACTGAGCAATCAGGGTCAGGTGGCAGCCGTTGACATGTGACGCATCGTGCTCAAAACTGGCATTGCGTATCTTTAGAGCACTCTAAGTTTTTTTTGGGGACGGAGTCCAGATGACAGTGCAGGATGTGGTCCCGGCTCGGGGTGGGGTGCGCTCGACGTCGGCGTTGGCGGAGTTCGTCGCGGCTACCTCGTACGAGGATCTGCCGGAGGCGGTGGTCG
>NZ_JAALEH010000146.1:0-9061 GCF_011058195.1 Rhodococcus sp. 14C212
GGTGGGGGAGGGTTCGGTGGTGGTGCTCGAACGCTCCTCCCGCTCGCCGGAGACGGTGTGGCCGCAGGCCCTGGAACCGGACCGCGTTCGCAAGTACGGCGAGACCCGTATCGAGATCGCCACCTGCTACGGTTCGGACTCATGAGCAGTGCGGTCTGCCCCGGTTCGTTCGATCCCGTGACCAACGGCCACCTCGACGTCATCTCTCGGACTGCCGTGCAGTTCGACGAAGTGACGGTGACCGTCGTGATCAACCCCAACAAGCAGGGAATGTTCTCGGTTCCCGAGCGCATCGAGATGCTCACCGAAGCCACCGCCCACCTGGGCAACGTGCGCGTCGACTCCTGGCAGGGCCTGCTGGTGGACTACGCACGCGCCCACGGGATCACGGCCATCGTCAAGGGCCTGCGCGGCGCCAACGACTTCGACTACGAGCTGCAGATGGCGCAGATGAACCACAAGCTCACCGGCGTCGACACCCTGTTCGTCGCGACCAACCCGGCTTACAGCTACCTGTCGAGCTCTCTCGTCAAGGAGGTCGCCACCTACGGCGGCGACGTCGCCGACATGCTGCCGGCGACGGTGCACAAGCGGCTGCTCGCGCGGATCGCGGAGCGCACAGCGGCGAAGCGCTGATCCGGCCCGGCGGCGAAGCGCTGATCCGGCCCAGCGGCGAAGCGCTGATCCGGCCCAGCGGCGAAGCGCTGATCCGGCCCAGCGGCCGAGGCTGACCCGCCCGTTCGATTGCCGACACACCGGGTCCGCGATGCGCGACTCCGGCGGCACCTGCGGCAGACTTGCATCCGGCGGCGGTCGCACCGGCCGCGCCGGGACGACGATTGGGGTTGGGCGTGTATCGGGTATTCGAGGCACTCGACGAGCTGGTCGCGATCGTCGAGGAAGCACGCAGTGTCCCGATGACCGCGAGTTGCGTGGTCCCGCGCGGCGACGTACTGGACCTGCTCGACGACGTCCGCGATGCGTTGCCTGCGGAACTGGACGACGCGCAGGACGTCCTGGACCATCGGGACAAGCTCATCGGCGACGCGCGGACCCAGGCCGACAAGACCGTCGCGGACGCCGACGCGGAGGCCCGCGAGACCCTCGACAACGCCCGCGCCGACGCGGACCGCATGCTCGCCGACGCGAAGGCGCAGGCGGACCGGATGGTGCAGGAGGCCCGTGCCCACGCCGACGATCTGCTGCGCGACGCCCAGGCCGAGGCCGACGACACGATCGCCGACGCCAAGGAGCAATACGAGTCCGTGACGGCCCGCGCGCAGGCGGAGGCCGACCGCATGATCGAGTCGGGCAAGGCCTCGTACGAGCGGTCGGTCGCCGACGGCGAGGCCGAGCAGGCCCGTCTGGTGTCGCAGACGGAGGTCGTGCAGGCCGCCCACGCCGAATCGGCGCGCGTCATCGATGCCGCCCACGCCGAGTCGGATCGGCTGCGGTCGGAATGCGACGAGTACGTCGATTCCAAGCTCGCCGAGTTCGAGGACGTGCTCGGCACGACCTTGCGGTCGGTCGGTCGCGGCCGGCAGCAGTTGCGGACGGGCGCCGGTGTGCCCGACTACACGGACGCCGAACGCCGGTCCGAGCGGCGGCGCTGACGCATCCGGCACCCTCACGCCGGGCGATTTCGTCCCGTCCGGGTCCGTCGCGTATCGTGGAGTGGTTGCCCAGTCGCCCCGTGTGGGCGACGTCCGTCACCTGGAAAGAGGAAGAAGCATTCCCGTGTCTGCCCGCCGTCACAGCTCCCAGCATCCCGACCGGGATTCGGGTCTCGTGCTGGACGTACTCTCGCTCGGACGCCGTCCGGGCTCCATGCGCACGGTCCACACGGTGGTACCTGCGCCGTTGCGGATCGGACTCGACGCGATCGCGATCGAGGAAGGCACGGATGTGGAGCTCGATCTCCGGCTGGAAGCGGTGTCCGAGGGGGTCCTCGTCACCGGGACCGTGCGTGCCGATACAGTCGGCGAGTGCTCGCGCTGCCTCGAGCCCTTCGAGGACTCGGTGGAGCTGTACCTGACGGAGCTGTTCGCCTACCCGGACAGCGTGACGGAGCAGACCACCGACGAGGACGAGGTCTACCGCCTGGTGGACGACACGATCGACCTCGAGCCGGTCATCGTCGACACCGTCGGGCTGGAGCTTCCGCTGCGGCCGTTGTGTAGTGACGACTGCGCGGGACTGTGCCCCGAATGCGGCATTCGCCTGGCGATTGCGGAATCCGGGCACGGGCATGAGAGAATGGATCCTCGCTGGGCTGGGTTGGCAGCCGCTTTCGGCGCAGGCTCCGAAGAACCCAGCAGTGCATCCGACAGCAAGAACAACGAGGAGAAGTAGACGTGGCCGTCCCCAAGCGCAGAATGTCGCGTTCGAACACCCGGTCGCGGCGGAGCCAGTGGAACACCACTGCGCCGACGCTCGTCACCTGCCCGAACCGCGGCTGCGGCGAGAAGAAGCTGCCGCACGTGGCGTGCCCGTCCTGCGGCACCTACAACGGCCGTCAGGTGACCGCCGCCGTCTAGTTCTCGAATTCTGAGACATCGTGACGAGCGATTCGACCACCGCATCCGAGGGCGGCGAAGGGGAACACGCGTCCCTTCTCGCCGCCCTCGGTGTCGATGTGGATCCGGAGCTGCTGACGCTTGCGCTCACGCACCGCTCCTACGCGTACGAGAACGGCGGCCTGCCGACCAACGAGCGTCTCGAGTTCCTCGGCGACGCCGTCCTCGGCCTCACCGTCACCGAGAAGCTGTACCTGTCGCATCCGGACAAGTCCGAGGGTGAACTCGCGAAGATCCGGGCTTCGGTGGTGAACATGCACGCCCTCGCCGAGGTCGCGCGGTCCCTCGGTGACGGCGGTCTCGGCCCGCACCTGCTGCTCGGCAAAGGTGAGGAACTCACCGGTGGCCGCGACAAGCCCAGCATTCTCGCGGACGGCATGGAGTCGCTGCTCGGCGCCGTCCACCTGCAGCACGGCATCGACGTCGCACGCACCGTCGTGCTGCGTCTGTTCGCCGAACTCCTCGAGCGGGGTCCGCGCCTCGGCGCCGGTCTCGACTGGAAGACGAGCCTGCAGGAGCTGACCGCGGAGCGAGGCGTCGGCGTGCCGGCGTACGAGATCACCGCCACCGGCCCGGACCACGACAAGGAGTTCACCGCGACCGTGATCGTCGCGGGCGACGCCCGCGGTGTCGGCGTGGGACGGACGAAGAAGGAAGCCGAGCAGAAGGCCGCCGCCTCGGCCTGGCAGAGCCTGTCCGACACCGATGCCACCCCCGCCGGCGCCGACCAGAACTGACCCGACGTGCCCGAACTGCCCGAGGTCGAGGTCGTCCGCCGCGGCCTGGACGCGCACGTCCGTGGCGCCACCATCGAGTCCGTCCAGGTGCTGCACCCGCGTGCGGTACGCCGTCACGAACCCGGCCCGCGGGATCTCGCGCTGCGGCTGACCGGACAGACCGTGGCTGCCGTCCAACGCCGCGGCAAGTACCTGTGGCTCGTCCTCGAGCCCGCAGACGTCGCGCTGGTCGTGCATCTCGGGATGAGCGGGCAGATGCTGGTCCAGCCGCCCGCGGTGCCGGACGAGAAACACCTGCGCATCCGCGCCGTTCTCGACAACGGCGCCGACCTGCGGTTCGTGGACCAGCGCACCTTCGGAGGCTGGGCCCTCGCCCCGCTCGTCGAGGTCGACGGTGCCGTCCTGCCGGAGCCCGTCGCGCACATCGCCCGCGACCCCATGGATCCGGCGTTCGACGCGGCCGCCGTGGTGAAGGTGTTGCGCGGCAAGCACACCGAGATCAAGCGCGTCCTCCTCGACCAGACCGTCGTGTCCGGCATCGGCAACATCTACGCCGACGAATCGCTGTGGCGGGCCGGTGTGCACGGCAACCGCGCGGCCGACCGGCTCGGGGGGCCGACCCTGCGACGGCTGCTCGACGCGGCCCGCGACGTGATGGGCGAGGCGCTCGCCCAGGGTGGTACCTCGTTCGACGCCCTCTACGTCAACGTCAACGGCGAGTCCGGATACTTCGACCGGTCGCTGAGCGTCTACGGCCAGGAGAACCTGCCGTGCCCACGGTGCGGGACGCCGGTGCGGCGCGAGAAATTCATGAACCGCTCGTCGTTCAGCTGCCCCCGGTGCCAGCCGCCGCCCCGGAGCGCGCGGCGAGTCTGAGTTCCGCCGTCCTCCGCGTCCGTCGACGCGGTGAATCCGCCCCGCGATCGCTGCCGACCGTGCACAGTGGGAACGGCGGAGGAGGACGCACATGCGAACATCGAGGAGAGCCGTGCCGGCTGCCACGGCGGCGCTGGTAGTGGCACTCGCGGTCGTCGGATGCGGCACCGACGACTCGTACCCGAGCGAGTCGGCGCAGACGACCACCGAGGCAGCCCGGGAAACGACCCGGCCGACCGGCACGGCCGAGTCCGAGCCCACGGGTACCGAGTCGCAGGGCACCGAGACGACGGGTGGCATCCCGGCCTATCAGCCGTCGACGCTCGTCAGCCGGGGGATCGGCTCGACCGTCCTGACGACGTCCGACCCGATCGAGCAGGTCAGCACCTTCTACCTCGACTTCGTGGACCGGGAGGGCTGGCAGACGGTCTCCGAGAGCGTCACGCCCTACAGCACGAGTCTCACGATCAGGAAGCCGGGGGAGGGCGCCTCCATCTCGGTGTCCTCGGGCGGTGACGGGACGCTCGTCTCGATCAGTACCTATCCGTCACCCTGATCCGTCACCCCTGACGGAGCCGCCCGGCCGCCTCGGCTCGGATCCGCGCGCCGGGTGGGATACGGTGGAACCGGTGCGCCGGGAAGTCTGGTCGGCAGACGATGATTGCTGCCCGACATCCGAGGACGACAGATGACGACACCCTTCTCCCGCCTGCCGTTGCTCTCACGTGGATCGTGGGAGGAATCCAAACGGGTGACCGAGATTCTCCGCAAGGAGACGGTCGGCGGCGTCCTGCTGCTCATCGGCGCGCTCGCGGCCCTGGTCTGGGCCAACACACCGTGGTCCGACGCCTACCACAGCCTTCGCGACACGACGGTGGGACCGTCCGCGCTGCACCTGGACCTGTCGCTCGGGACGTGGGCGGCCGACGGTCTGCTGGCCATCTTCTTCTTCGTCGTCGGCCTGGAGCTCAAACGTGAGTTCGTCGCCGGCGACCTACGGGATCTGCGCCGCGCCGCCGTGCCGATCACCGCAGCGGTGGGCGGCATGGCGGTCCCTGCCGCGGTGTTCGTCGCGGTGAATCTGCGCGGTGGAGCGGACGCCCTGTCCGGATGGGCCGTGCCCACCGCCACCGACATCGCCTTCGCCGTGGCCATCCTGGCCGTCATCGGGACACATCTCCCGGCCGCCCTGCGTACCTTCCTGCTCACGCTCGCCGTCGTCGACGACCTGCTCGCCGTCACCGTGATCGCGGTGTTCTACACCGACGACCTCGACCTCGTGTACCTGGGATTGGCGCTGCTGCCGCTGCTCGCCTTCGGGCTCGCGGTGCAGCGCGGCATCCGGTTCTGGTGGCTCCTGGTGCCGCTGGCGGCGCTCACATGGTTCCTCGTCCACGAATCCGGCGTCCACGCCACCGTGGCCGGCGTCCTGCTCGGGTTCACCGTGCCCGTCGCCCGCCGGACACGCACCGGCACGGAGGCCATGGCCGAGCAGTTCGAACATCGGCTCCGGCCGCTGTCGGCCGGGGTGGCCGTCCCGATCTTCGCGTTCTTCGCCGCCGGCGTGACGATCGGTGGCCTCGACGGCCTGGGTGAGGCGCTCCGCGATCCGATCTCGGTCGGTGTCGTCGCGGGCCTCGTGCTCGGCAAGGTCGTCGGGATCTTCGGCGTCACCTACCTGATGGCCCGATTCACCCGCGCCCACCTGGACGAGGGGCTGAGCTGGCTGGACGTGCTCGGTGTCGCGCTGCTCGGCGGTATCGGCTTCACCGTCTCCCTGCTGATCGGAGATCTCGCCTACGGCGCCGGCACCGTCGCCGCCGACCACATCAAGGTCGCCGTCCTCGTCGGCTCCCTCACCGCGGCGCTGGCCGCCTCGGTGGTGCTCCGCTCCCGGAACCGGGCCTACCGCAGGATCGCGGAACTCGAGACCGTCGACGCGGATCACGACGGCATCCCGGACGTCTACCAGCGCTGAGGCTCCGCCGGGTCGCGTGGCACGGGTCGGCGATTTCCTGGGCGAGGTGATCGCCCCCGCCTAGAATGGACGGACGGACATCGCGGCGGCACCGGATCCGGCGCCGCCCCCGGCCACCGCGGTGTACGCGGGTGATCGGAGGTGGACGTGCATCCGTCCGAACCCGCACGCGTGCTACCCCGCCGGGCGTATCGGGCGCTCGTCGCGTTTCTGGTCCTCTTCGCTCTGCTCGTCGCCGGACCTCGCCTGGTGGCGGTGTACACCGACTGGCTCTGGTTCGGAGAGGTCGGCTACCGAGACGTGTGGGGCACCGTCCTCGTGACCCGGCTGGTGCTGTTCGCCGTGGTGACGTTGGTGGTGACGGGGCTGCTCTTCGGAGCGACGGTGTGGGCGTACCGATCGCGACCCCTGTTCGCCACCGGCCCCGACGACCCCATCGAGCGATACCGGATCATGGTGCTGCGGCGCCCGAAACTGTACGCGATCGGCATCCCGCTGCTGCTGGGACTGTTCTTCGGCCTGAGCGCACAGAGCCAGTGGGCCAGAGTGCAGCTGTTCCTCCACGGCGGAGCATTCGGAAGCGCCGACGCGGAGTTCGGGCACGACGTCGGATTCTACGTCTTCGACCTGCCGTTCTACCGGCTCCTGCTCACGTGGGCGTTCCTCGCGCTGTTCCTGGCACTCGTGCTCTGCACGGTCACCCACTACCTTTTCGGTGGACTACGGCTGCCGTTCGCGACCGGCGCCGGGGACCGTCGCGGCACCACCGGCGCGGCGGGTGCGACGACGCGCGCCGCCCGGATCCAGATCGCCGTGCTCGCCGGAAGTTTCGTCGCGCTCAAGGCGGTCGCGTACTGGTTCGACCGCTACCAGCTGCTGTGGAGCGGCCGGAAGGAACCGACGTTCACCGGGGCCGGATACACCGACATCAACGCGGTGCTGCCGGCGCGCCTGATCCTCGTGGCGATCGCCGTGCTCTGCGCGGCAGCGTTCTTCGCCTCGATTCTGCTGGACGACCTGCGGGTGCCGTTGATGGCAACCGCGCTGCTGGTCCTGTCGTCGATCGTCGTCGGGGGGATCTTCCCGGCCCTCACGGAGCAGTTCTCGGTGCGCCCGAACGCGGCCGATCGCGAGAGCCCGTACATCGAGCGCAACATCGCCGCGACCAGGCAGGCGTACGGGATCGAGACCGATCGCGTCGAGTACCGGGACTATCCCGGGGTCGGAACCCGGCCGCCACGCGAGATCCCGGCCGACGTCACCACGATCGCCAACGCCCGGCTGCTCGACCCGAACGTGCTCTCCAGGACCTTCACCCAGCAACAGCAGCTGAAGAACTTCTACGGTTTCACTCCGCAACTGGACATCGACCGGTACACCATCGACGGCGAGGTCGGCGACTACATCGTCGCCGCCCGGGAACTGTCTCCGGAGAGCCTGAGCGGCAATCAGACCCAATGGATCAACCGGCACACCGTCTACACCCACGGCAACGGCTTCGTGGCGGCGCCGGCGAACCGGGTCAACGCCGCCGTCCGCGATGCGGCCGCGGCCGGAAGCGGCAGCGACAGCGGATACCCCATCTACACCGTCAGTGACATCGCCTCCCAGGGCTCCGGTCGGCAACTGATCCCGGTCGAGCAGCCGCGCATCTACTTCGGCGAGCTGATCGCCGCGTCGGATCCGGACTACGCGATCGTCGGCGGGTCCACCGGTGCGGCGCCGCGCGAGTACGACACCGATACCTCGCAGTACACCTACACCGGCAGCGGGGGAGTGCCGATCGGAAGCTGGATCAACCGGCTGGCGTTCGCGCTCCGGTACGGCGAGCGCAACATTCTGTTCTCCGGCGCCATCGCGGCGGACTCGAAGATCATCTTCGATCGTGATCCGAAGACCCGCGTGGAACGGATCGCGCCGTGGCTCCGCACCGACGGCAATCCGTACCCGGCGGTCGTGGACGGACGGATCGTCTGGATCGTCGACGGGTACACCACCCTGGCGCACTACCCGTACGCCCAAGCCGGCGCGCTGCCCGGCGCAAGCCTCAGCGATACCGGTCGGCTGCTTCCGGGTGAGTCCGTCTCCTACATCAGGAACTCGGTCAAGGCCACCGTGGACGCCTACGACGGCACCGTCACCCTCTACCAGGTGGACACGAACGACCCGGTTCTCGCGGCATGGATGAGTGCCTTTCCCGGAGCCGTCCAACCGCCGGAGTCGATCACCCCGGAACTGCGCTCGCACTTCCGTTACCCGGAGGACCTCTTCGGTCTTCAACGGGACCGGCTCTCCAAGTACCACGTCGACGACCCGCGGGAATTCTTCACCAACAACGCGTTCTGGTCCGTCCCCAGCGATCCGACCTCCGAGACCGTGGGGTCGCAGCCGCCGTACTACGTGCTGGTCGGCGACCGCGAGAGCGCGGCACCGTCGTTCCGTCTCGCCAGTGCGATGGTCGGGTTCAACCGCGAGTTCCTCTCCGCCTACATCTCGGTGAAGTCCGACCCGGACGACTACGGCCGGATGGAGGTGCTGCAGCTGCCGACCGACACGCAGACCCAGGGTCCGCAGCAGACCCAGAATTCGATGATCTCCGACACCCGGGTGGCGTCCGAACGCACCCTGCTCGAGCGGTCGAACCGGATCCACTACGGCAACCTGCTGACGCTGCCGATCGCGGACGGCGGGGTGCTCTACGTCGAGCCCCTGTTCACCGAGCGTCTCACCAGCACCGCCGACGGTTCGACCTTCCCGCAACTGTCGCGGGTGCTGGTCAGCTACCGCGAGCCCAGCGCCGGTGGCGTCCGCGTCGGATACGCCCCCACCCTCGCCGAGGCCCTCGACCAGGTCTTCGGTGCGGGGACGGGCCGGGTGGCGACCGCACCCGGCCC
>NZ_JAALEH010000147.1:0-9055 GCF_011058195.1 Rhodococcus sp. 14C212
CCGCAACACGTTCGTGCGGACCCTGCAGCGCTGCACCGAGCATGGCTACCGTGACCGGATCGCGCAGCGCTGCTTCGAACACGCCGCCGCCGCGGGCGACCTGAACCTATTGCTCTACGACGTTACGACCTTGTACTTCGAGGCAGAGAAGGAAGACGAACTGCGCAAGGTCGGGTACTCGAATTATGCCGAGGTCTCTGTTATGCCGATGTTGTCGTCGCGGCGGTGGCCGTCGTGCAGGTCGAGGGGTTCGGAGGGGATAGCTCACGCGGCATAATCCTGGCAGCCGGCAGTCCGGTGTGTCCTTCTGAGGGTTCATCAGCCCATCAGAAGGAGAACATCATGGTTTCGGACAGCGGCACCGGTGCCGACGAGCAAACGGTCCCGGACAGCGACGTGCTGATCGAGTTCGGGCTATGGCTGGAGCGGCAGCGCGGGTTGACGCCGGTCACGGTCCACAACTACTGCTGGAACGTCGGGCGGTTCCTGGAATCGTTGCCTACCGGGTTGCCGGTGCGTTCGTTGGACGCGGCGACGATCACCGCATTCATGCTCGATTTTTGCCGGGACCGCAACACGAACTCGGCGAAGTCGATGGCCAGGTCGGTCCGGTCGTTTCTGCGATTCGCGCATGCCACCGGCGTGACGACGGCGGAGCTGTGGGGTGCGGTTCCCTCATCGGCAAGTTGGCGCCTGGCGTCGTTGCCGGTGCCCGTGCCGGCAACGGATCTCGAGCGTCTGCTCACTGTGGCCGCGTTGTTTCGGTCCACCGCCTTGAGTCGACGGGACTATGCGATCCTGCTGCTCCTTGCCCGGCTCGGGCTGCGGCGCGGTGAGGTCGCTCGCCTCGATCTCGACGATATCGATTGGCGAGCAGGCGAGGTCACGGTCGTAGGCAAAGGCAACACCATCGAACGCATGCCCCTTCCCACCGAACCCGGGGAGGCCATCGTCGCGTGGCTGACCGAGGGACGTCCTCGATGCCGGACGAGGTCTCTGTTCACGACGCTGCGGCCACCCGGGCGGCCCCTGTCGCCCGGCGCGATCGGTCATATCGTGGGCACCGCGTGCCGAACGGCAGGTCTTACCCGGATCGGCGCGCATCGCCTGCGCCATAGTCTGGCCACGGAGATGTTGCGGGCGGGTGCATCGCTGCCCGAGGTGGGACAGGTGCTGCGCCACCGCAGTGTGAGGTCCACAGCGATCTACGCCAAGGTCGACGAGCTGTCCCTGCGGCCGTTGGCGCGACCGTGGCCCGGCACGACCGTCGAGTCGACGGGCCCGGATGCTGAGGCTGGGAGCATGGTCCGACCGTGGCCCGAGGCTCGATCATGACCACGCTGCGGGAGAACGTCGCCGACTATCTCGTCATGCGCAGGGCGATGGGTTTCAAAGCCGAGGGCCTGGCCAAGTTGCTGATCAGTTTCGTCGGGTTCTGCGAGGCCCGCGGGGTGGACCACGTCACGAACGACATTGCGCTGCAATGGGCCACCTCGCAGATCAAGGTGCCCGTCCACGATGGACTGTTCGCCCGCAGGATGGACGCGGTGCGGCTGTTCGCCCGGCACCAGCAGACGTTGGATCCGGCCACGCAGGTTCCCCCGGAGACGGTATGCAATCGCCGATATCGGCCCCGGGAACCGCACATCTACAGCGACACCGAGGTCCACGCGCTGCTGACGGCAACAGAGACGTTGTCCCCGCAGTTCACGGCGGCGACGTGGCGCACTCTGATCGGTCTGCTCGCTGCCACCGGGATGCGCCCTGGTGAGGCCTGCCGTGTGGGTGTCGACGACGTCGATCTGGGCAACGGCGTGATCCAGATCCTGGGCACGAAGTTCGGCAAGTCCAGGCTGGTGTTCCTGCATCCGACCACGGTCACGCACGTGCGCCACTACCTGCAGGTCCGCCGAGACCACGTCCCCGCCGCCACGCGGGCATGCCCGATGCTCTTCCTGAACCGTCGGTACACGGCACTGGACCCGGACAAGCTGGGCGTCACCTTCAGAAAGGTCCTGGCCGAGGCCGCAATCACCACCATCGCCGGCCGCAGACCACCGCGGCTCCACGACCTGCGGCACACCTTCGCCGTGACGACGCTGCTGCGCTGGTACGACGATGGCCACGACGTCCAGGCGCGACTGCCGCTGCTGTCGACCTGGCTCGGACACGTCGATCCGGCCTCGACCTACTGGTATCTGCACGCAGTTCCCGAACTTCTCGGCCGGGCGGCGCGCCGCCTCGAGACCCGGGACAGCGCGACTGGGGCAGGGGCGCAGTCATGACAGCGCCGACTCTGACCTCGCTGATCCAGGGGTTCTTCACCGATCGCCTGGTCCGGCAACGACAGTCGAGCCCCCAGACCATCGCGGCCTACCGGGACTCGATCAGGTTGCTGCTGTTGTTCACCGCGCAGAAAACAGCGACGCCGCCGGTCCGGCTCACCATCGGCGACCTCGACGCAGCGACCATCGCCGCGTTCCTCGATCACCTCGACAGCGACCGGCGCAACAGCACGGCCACACGCAATGCGCGCCTGGCCGCGATCCACTCGTTCTACCGATATGCGCTGCCGCTCGTTCCGGAGCATGCGCAGACCGCAAGCCAGGTCCTCGCGATCCCGCCACGGCGATACGAACGGGCGATCGTGTCCTACCTGACCGAGATCGAGGTGGCTGCTCTGTTGCAGGCACCGGACCGCACCACCTGGTTCGGGCGCCGGGATCGGGCCCTGCTGATCACCGCACTCCAGACGGGACTTCGCCTCTCGGAACTGACTTCACTGACCGTCGAGGACGTCACCACCACGATTCCCGGCGCCGCCGTGCGCACCATGGGCAAAGGCCGACGGGAACGCGCCACTCCGCTGACCCGGCAGACGCTGGCAGTCCTGCGCCCATGGCTGAAGGAAACCGGCCCGCAGACCGGAGCGCCGGTCTTCCCCACTCGGCAGGGAACACCGATGTCTGCAGACGCTGTTCAACGCCTCGTCGCGAAGCACGCCGCCACCGCTATGCACAGGTGCCCCTCGATCGCTGCCAAGAACATCACCCCGCACACGCTGCGGCATACCGCTGCGATGACGCTGCTCAACGCCGGGGTCGACACCTCGGTCATCGCGCTCTGGCTCGGTCATCAGAGTCCGGTAACCACCCACATCTATCTCCACGCAGATATGGCCATCAAGGAGCGTGCACTCGACCGCGTGACCGCGCCGACCACCAGACCCGGGCGTTACCGACCCCCGGACACCCTTATCGGTTTCCTCGAGCAACTATGAGCATCGATCACGCCTCCCGGGTTATGCCGCGTGGACCGCCCCCACCGACCGCGTCGACCTGCACGAGGACCACCGCCCAACCGGCGACCTCGGCATAACCGAGACCTCGGCATAATTGGAGTTATGCCGTCCTCGGCATAACTCGAAGGAACGTCGGGTGGACCCGCAGATCGTCGTCGGGCTGCTGGTCGACCGCACCGGATTCCCTTTGGAAATCGGTTGTTTCGAAGGAAACCACGCCGAGACCCGCACGATCGTGCCGATCGTGCGCCAGTTCCAGGCTCGTCACAATATCGAGGGCGTGGAGATGGTCATCGCTGCCGACGCCGGCATGCTGTCCGCCTCGAATCTGAAAGACCTCGATGCTGCCGGACTGAAGTTCATCGTCGGTTCCCGGGTGATGAAAGCACCCTCGGATCTGGCCAGTCATTTCCACTGGAACGGCGACGTGTTCACCGACGGCCAGGTCATCGACACGGTCACCCCGCGACACGCAAAGAGCGTGGTCAACGATGTCAACCGTCGTGCCGAGCCGGTGTGGGACCCCGCCGACACGTCAGCGTGGCGAGCGATCTGGGCGTACTCGGCCAAACGCGCCGTGCGGGACAACCAGACGTTGAACGCTCAGGAAGCTCGGGCGAAGGCCGTCATCGACGGCACCCGAGCTGCACGATCGCCGCGGTTCGTCAAGACCACCGCGAAGGGCAAGACCCTCGATACGGCGGGCATCGCCCGGGCCCGTTCCCTTGTCGGGCTCAAAGGCTACGCCACGAACCTTCCTGCGCACGTGATGAACCCGCATGAGGTGATGGCGAAGTATCACGACCTGTGGCAGGTCGAGCAGTCGTTTCGGATGTCGAAGACCGACCTGCGGGCCCGGCCGATCTTCAGTCACACCCGGGATGCGATCGAGGCGCACCTGACCATCGTGTTCGCTGCGTTGGCGATCTCACGCTATCTGCAGGACGAGACCGGGATGTCCATCCGGAAGATCGTGCGGACCCTGCGTCCACTGCAGGAAATCACAATCTCGATCGCCGGCCACGAGCACACCGCCCTCGATCCACTCACCGCCGACGCCGCGAGCATCCTCGATTCCCTCGAAATCTCGAATCGTCGATCAGGGTTGGCACACTAAACTGGTGCAACTCAGGCGCCGAACACCCGTTACCGGAAGCCCCCCAACCTCGTTGGGGGGCTTCCGGCATTTCCGCGTTCCTCGTGGGCGCAGCCGAACCCGTCGGTCCTCCGTCGGGATCAGTCCACCGGAACCGCGAGGCGGGTGACCTCCGACCGCCCGCGCAGGGTGACTTCCCCCTTCGGTGACCATCGGGTGCGCTCCTCCTCCGCGGCCACCCGTACCGCCCGAGCCGACGCCACGACGTGGCCGGGGATGGTCTTGGCCAGGTCCGACAGCCGAGCCGCCTCGTTCACCGGATCGCCGATCACTGTGTACTCGAATCTCTCGTGAGCGCCCACGTTTCCGGCCACCGCGAGACCCTCGGTGACCCCGATTCCCGCCTCGCATTCGGGGACCTCGGTGCGCAACCGGCGTGCCATCCCCCGGGCGGCCGCGAGCGCACTGCCCGCCGCGTCGTCCATTGCGACCGGGGCGCCGAAGATCGCCAGCGCCGCGTCGCCCTCGAACTTGTTGACGAAGCCGCCGGCCCGGTGCACCTCCTCGACCACGACCTCGAAGAAGCGATTGAGCAGATGTACGACCTCGGTGGGCGGGCGATCGGCCGCCATTGCCGTCGAGCCGATGATGTCGATGAACAGCACCGCGACGTCGCGTTCCTCGCCACCCAGTCGCGGCGACGACGCCAGCGCCGCCCGCGCGACGTCCTGCCCGACGTGCCGGCCGAAGACGTCCCGGATCCGTTCGCGCTCGCGGAGACCGTCGGCCATGCGGTTGAATCCCGCCTGCAGTTCTCCTAGTTCGGTTCCGTCATAGACGACCACCTCGGCATCGAGGTCGCCCCGCTCGATGCAGGCCATGCCGGCTCGCACCGACTCGATCGGCGCGACGCTGGTCCGGGCGGTGAGGAGCATCAGTGACGCCCCCAGCAACAAGGCGAGTCCGCCGATCGTCAGGATCGTCACCGCGAAGCGGATGGGGGATACGGGACGGACGAAGCTGAAGACCGCCACGAGCATCAGTCCGACGACGGGAACGCCGCTGCCCAGCGCCCAGGCCACCATGATGCGGCCGCTGGTGCCGGTGAGTCGGCGTCGCGGGGTCGCCCCGGCCTCCAGGGCCCGGGCCGCGATCGGCCGCAGGGCGAACTCGCTGAACAGATAGACGAAGCCGCAGACCGTCAGTCCCGCGAGGGCGATGGTGAGGGCGACCTTCGGGATCGTGCGCGGATCGAGCACGCCGAAGGCGGTCGCGAACAGCACCAGCCCGAGCGCCCAGAACGCACCCTGCTGGGCGGTGAGGCGCATCGGCAACCGCATGGTTGCACGTCGTTCGTCGGGGGTGGGATCCCGGTCCTCGAGGATCCATCGCAGTTGTGCAAGGCCGCGCCGGGTCCCGAAGATTGTTCCCAGGACGATGGCCCCGCCGACGTAGACGGGTGCTATGACGCCGGTGACGACGACGAACTCCGGACGCAGCACCGAGGGGCCGGGGACGACGACGTTGATCAGCAACGCCGTGATCGCGGCCCCCGCGATATTGGTGCCGAGCAGCAACAGGGTGAGCAATGTCTGCACGCGAACACGTTGGCGCCGGACGGATTCCGCGGGCGCGCCGAGCAGGGGCGAGCCGAGGGGCGAGGTGCGGCGGGGGCGAGGCATGGTCGTTCGAGAGTAGTCCGGGGCGATCCTCTAGGGTGGCAACGTGCGCCTTGTGATTGCCCGCTGTCGAGTCGACTACATCGGACGTCTGACGGCACATCTGCCGATGGCGCGTCGGCTGCTCTTGGTCAAATCCGACGGATCGGTCAGTGTGCACGCCGACGACCGTGCCTACAAGCCGCTGAACTGGATGAGTCCGCCGTGCTGGCTGGTCGAGGAGTCCGCAGACGATGCGCATGCCCTTTGGGTGGTGACCAACAAGACGGGTGAGCAACTCCGGATCACCATCGACGAGATCGAGCACGATTCGAGCCATGAGCTGGGAGTGGACCCGGGCCTGATCAAGGACGGTGTCGAGGCGCATCTGCAGGAACTGCTCGCCGAGCACGTCGAAACCCTCGGCCCCGGCTACACCCTCGTCCGCCGGGAATATCCCACGGCCATCGGTCCGGTGGACCTGCTGTGCCGAGACGCGGACGGCGGCACGGTGGCCGTCGAGATCAAGCGGCGCGGCGAGATCGACGGTGTCGAGCAGCTGACCCGGTACCTCGAGCTGCTCAATCGGGACCCCTTGCTCGCGCCCGTCAGCGGTGTCTTCGCGGCGCAACAGATCAAGCCACAGGCCAAGACCCTCGCGACCGACCGCGGTATCCGCTGCCTCGTGCTCGACTACGAGGCCCTGCGTGGCACCGAGAGCAACGAGTTCCGGCTGTTCTGAAATGCCCCGCCGCAATGTTCCCCGATCGCAGCGCCGGCGCCGGCCCGATACCGGCGGGTCGACGTTCTCCGGGGCCACCTCCCGCACCGAATCGGGGCCGTCCGGCGCGGAGTCCGAGCGCTACACCGTGCGCACCGTCCCCGGATCGCGCGCAACGAAGGCGTACCGGTGCCCAGGCTGCGATCACGAGATCGCACCGGGAACACCCCATGTGGTCGCCTGGCCCACCGACGACATCGGGGGCGCCGACGAACGCCGGCACTGGCACAGCGGATGCTGGTCCGGCCGCGGTACCCGCGGGCCGACCCGGCGGTGGTCCTAGTGACGGCTCAGCCGTCGTGTCCTGATCGCGGCTCAGTTACGGACCTTGCTGGCCACTGCAGGTGAGCGGCCGAGGCGATCGGTGGGCGGTGCGTCGTCGCCGGACCGTTCTTCCTTCGCCGAGTCGGCTCCGCCGTCGCTGTCCTCCGGCTTGCCGCCGGCCGCCGGTAGTTCCTTGGTGGCCGGTTCCTTCTCGGAATCCCCGGTGGCGATCTCCTTGGTCGCGTCGGCCTCGCCCTCGGTGGTGAGCGCGTCCCGGTCGCGGTCGAGCAGCTCGCCCTCGCGCGTCACGGCGGCGAGCATCGACGGCACGGCCTCGAGCTGACCGCGCACCCCGTCCAACTGGCTGAGGATGCGGCCGCGCAGCACCCGCAGTTCCTCGGTCAGGTCGCGGGCGTTGGCGATCTTCCGCTCGGACTGTTCGGTGGCGAGCTCGAGGCGGCGTGCCGCTTCGCGGGAGGCGATCTCGAGACGCTGTTCGGCCTCGGCCTTGCTGGTGCGCTCGAGCTCGTCGAGGGCGCCGAGGACCTTGCTGCGGCGCTCGCTCATGGCGATCTCGAAATCCTGCTGGACCCGGTCCCGCTTGGCCTCCGCCTCCGCCGCGAGGCGATCGCGCTCCGCTTCGGCGGCGGCGATGATCCGGGCGGCCTGGGCGCGTGCCTCCGTCATCGTCCGGGCGTGCTCCGTCTCGAATGCCTTACGCCGCTCGGCGAGCTCGGCGATCATCGCCTCGTAGTCCCCGCGCAGCCGGATGCCCTCCTGCTCGGCCAGGGAAATCATCTCGGCTGCGTCGGCCTCGGCCCGAGCCCGCAGCTCGGACGCCTCGTCGGAGGCGAGGCGCAGCATGCGGGAGATGCGGTCGCTCATGCCCTCGGCCGTCGTGGGCGGCACCGAGAGCCGATCGACGTCCTTGCGCAGCTCGTCGATCTCGTTGCGGGCGTTCTCGAGCTGCCGAGCCAGGTCGCGAGCCTGGGCGGCGGCTGCATCGCGGTCCGTGGCGGTCACGCGCAGCTCGGCCTCGAATCGGGCAAAGTAGTTGGTCACCTCGTCGCGGTCGAATCCCTTGCGCACGATGGAGAAGGGCAGGTGGCTTGGGGTGCGATCGCGATCGAAGACCATGGCGCCAATCTACCTGCTCGAAGCGGCCGGAGCTGCGCGTGCCGCCGCGTTGTGCTAATGCTGCGGCGGTGTGAACCCGGCGAGTCGGCCGGGTGAGGTGTGGGCGGTCAGTGCGATCCGTGCGCAGCAGGTTCGACGAGCTCGACGAGCACGCCGCCGGCGTCCTTCGGGTGAAGGAAGTTGATGCGGGAGTCGGCGGTGCCGCGCCGAGGGGCGTCGTACAGCAGGCGCACGCCGCGCGCGCGGAGCTCGGCGGACACGGAATCGAGGTCGCTGACGCGGTAGGCGAGTTGCTGCAGGCCGGGCCCGCTGCGATCGATGAACTTCGCGATCGTCGAGTTCTTGTTCAGCGGGGCGAGCAGCTGTATCGCGGTCGCGCCCTCCGGCGAGCCGGGAACCGACAGCATCGCCTCGCGCACGCCCTGCTCCTCGTTGACCTCCTCGTGGGTGGAGACGAGCCCGAGGTTTTCGGCGTACCAGGAGAGGGCGGCGTCCAGGTCGGGGACCGCGATGCCGACGTGGTCGATGGCGGTCACGAGGCCGGAGGTCAGCGCCGCGAGCGGGGTCGGAGTGGGGGAGGTCTCAGTCATGAATAAAGACGGTAGCGCTAACGTTAGATCAGTATGCGTCGGGAGGGGCTTGCCGGCCTCGAGCCCGCGCGGAAGCCGTCACCCACCACCGGAGGAAATCCTCGTGACCAGTTCTGTCATCGTTGCCGGAGCCCGGACCCCGATGGGGCGTCTGCAGGGCGCCCTGAAGGACTTCTCCGGCTCGGACCTCGGCGGGGTCGCCATCGCCGGTGCCCTCGCCAAGGCCGG
>NZ_JAALEH010000148.1:0-9011 GCF_011058195.1 Rhodococcus sp. 14C212
CCGGCAGCTCAACCGGGCCCTGCACACCGTCGTGCTGTCCCGGCAACGATACGACGACGCGACCAAGGCATACACCGCCCGACGAACCGCCGAAGGAAAGACGTCCCGCGAGACCAAACGCTGCCTCGAGCGATACATCGCCCGCGACTTCTACCGGCTACTCGAACACCATCAGACCGCTTGACATCCATAGGAGCGTCCGACGTGAGCCGCGGCGGGAGTGACCCCCCGCGCCCTGCTCCCGGAGCCGGCCGGCGCCTACCATTCCCCGTTGTGAACGAACAACTGAGGACGCGGACGGCCGGGTTCGGCTGGACCCTGCACGGCGACGGACGTCGCGTTGCCGACGGCGAGGTCGTCGCCCCGGACGAACGACTGTCCTGGCCCCGCACCGTGGGCATCGGCATGCAGCACGTGATCGCGATGTTCGGCGCCACGCTGCTCGTGCCGACGATCACCGGCTTCCCGGTCACCACGACGCTGCTCTTCTCCGGTGTCGGCACCGCCCTGTTCCTGCTGATCACCCGCGGCCGGGTGCCCAGCTATCTCGGTTCGTCGTTCGCGTTCATCGCGCCGCTGGCGGCCTCGGCCGGCGAGGGCCCCGCCGCCCAGCTCGGCGGCATCGTCGCCGTAGGGGTCGCCCTCGCGCTCGTCGGTCTCGTCGTCAAGGCGCTGGGGTCCCGCGTCGTCGACGCGCTGATGCCACCCGTCGTGACCGGCGCGATCGTCGCGCTCATCGGCCTGAACCTCGCGCCGGTCGCGGTCGGATCCTTCGAGGCCCAGCCGCTCGTCGCCGCGATCACGCTGGCCGCGATCCTGCTCGTCACGGTGCTCGGTCCCGGCCTCGTCGGCCGCCTGGGCATTCTCGTCGGCGTGATCGTCGGCTGGATCTTCGCCGCCGTCACCGGCGGCCTCGCCGAGGAACGCCTCGCGGCCCTGCGCGACGCCGCGTGGTTCGGCCTGCCCGAACTGCGCGCCCCCGCGTTCGAGCTGTCCGTGGTGCTGATCGCCCTGCCCGTCGTGGTGGTTCTCGTCGCCGAGAACGTCGGCCACGTCAAGGCCGTGGCGGCCATGACCGGGCGCAATCTCGACGACGTCGCGGGCGACGCGCTGCTCGCCGACGGTCTGGCCACGACGCTCGCCGGGGTCGGCGGCGGCTCGGGCACCACCACCTACGCCGAGAACATCGGCGTGATGGCCGCGACGCGGGTGTACTCGACCGCGGCATACTGGGTGGCCGCCGCGACGGCCGTGGTCCTCGCCTTCTCGCCGAAGTTCGGTGCCCTCGTCTTCACCGTCCCCGACGGCGTGCTCGGCGGCGCCACCCTGGTCCTGTACGGCTTGATCGGCATCCTCGGCGTGCGGATCTGGATGGAGGCGAAGGTCGACTTCACGGATCCGGTCAACCTCATGGTGGCCGCCGCCGCGCTGGTGGCCGGGATCGGCGACCTCACCCTCACCGTGGGCTCCGTCGAACTCGGCGGCATCGCGTGGGGCTCGATCGGCATCCTGATCGCCTACCCGCTCCTGCGGCGGTTGGCGGACCTGCGCCGCCGACCGCGCGGCGTGTCCGGTCACAAATAACGCTCGTTCCTGTCAGCGTCAGACCCGTTGTTCGTGTCTACCGTGAGCGTGACGTACGTCATCGGATACAGGAGCGCACATGGAACGCACCCTCTTCGAGCCCGAGCACGAACTTTTCCGCGAGTCGTACCGGAAGTTCCTCGAGCAGGAGGTGGCTCCCTTCCACGAGCAGTGGGAGCAGGACAAGATCGTCGACCGCGAGGTCTGGAAGAAGGCAGGCGCGCAGGGCTTCCTGGGCATGGCCGTGCCCGAGGAGTACGGCGGCGGCGGTGTCGAGGACTTCCGCTACAACACGATCGTCACCGAGGAGACCACGCGCGGCGGTTTCAGCGGCATCGGTTTCATGCTGCACAACGACGTCGTGGCGCCGTACCTGCTGAAGCTGGCGAGCGAGGAGCAGAAGCGGCGCTGGCTGCCGGGCTTCTGTTCCGGCGAGATCATCACCGCGATCGCGATGACCGAGCCCGGCACGGGCAGCGACCTGCAGGGCATCAAGACCCGCGCGGTGCGGGACGGCGACGAGTGGATCCTCAACGGTTCCAAGACCTTCATCACCAACGGCATCAACGCGGACCTGGTGATCGTCGTCGCCTGCACCGACCCGGAGAAGGGGGCGCAGGGCTTCTCACTCCTCGTCGTCGAGCGCGGGATGGCCGGCTTCGAACGCGGCCGCAATCTCGACAAGATCGGTCTCGCGGCGCAGGACACCGCCGAACTGCACTTCACCGACGTGCGGGTGCCGGCCGCCAACCTCCTCGGTGAGGAGGGTCTGGGCTTCATCTACCTGATGCAGAACCTGCCCCAGGAGCGCCTGTCGATCGCCGTGGTGGCGGCGGCGGCGATGGAGGCCGTGCTCGAGGACACGATGCAGTACTGCCGTGACCGGAAGGCGTTCGGCAAGTCGATCGGCAGCTTCCAGAACACCCGGTTCGAGCTGGCCGAGCTGGCCACCGAGACCACCCTCGCGCGCGTGTTCGTCGACAGGTGCATCGACCAGCTCAACGCCGGAACCCTGAGCGTGCAGGAGGCGGCGATGGCCAAGTACTGGACCACCGACAAGCAGGTCGAGCTGATCGACCGGTGCCTGCAGTTGCACGGCGGCTACGGCTACATGCGCGAATACCCGGTCGCGAAGGCGTATCTCGACGCCCGCGTCCAGAAGATCTACGGCGGTACCAACGAGATCATGAAGGACATCATCGGCCGCGGCCTGAATCTCTGACCGGCCCCCGGGGCACCGGTCCCGGATCGGAACGAGCACGGGCGCCGCCGCGGATCGCGGCGGCGCCCGTGCTCGTTCGCAGGGAGGAGCGGGGTCAGAGCTTGCGGATCACGGTCACGACCTTGCCGAGGATGACGGCGTCGTTGCCCGGAATCGGTTCGAACATCGGATTGTGCGGCATCAGCCACACGTCGTTCTTCACGCGCTTGAACGTCTTCACCGTCGCTTCGCCGTCGAGCATCGCGGCGACGATATCGCCGTTGTCCGCGACGTTCTGCTGGCGCACCACCACCCAGTCACCGTCGCAGATGGCCGCGTCGACCATCGATTCGCCGACGACCTTGAGCAGGAACAGCGAACCCTGCCCCACCAGTTCTCTCGGGAGCGGGAACACGTCCTCGACGGACTCCTCCGCCAGGATCGGGCCACCCGCCGCGATCCTGCCCAGCACGGGAACCATGGCGGCCGGCGTGGCGGACGCGGCGGCGGTGTCGACCCCGTCCACCGGCTGCGCCTGCGGGGCCGGAGGTTGCGGGGCCGGAGGCTGCGGATCGTCGAGGCCGCGCACATCCACTGCCCGGGGGCGGTTCGGATCGCGCCGGAGGAAGCCCTTGCGTTCGAGGGTGCGCAACTGGTGCGCCACTGACGAGGTGGAGTTGAGGCCCACCGCGTCGCCGATCTCGCGGATGCTCGGAGGGTAGCCCCGTTCGGTGACCGATTCGCGGATCACCTCGAGGACGCGGCGCTGGCGTTCGGTCAGGCCGGCGGCCGGATCGGCGGTGGTCGTCCGGCTCCGCCCGGCCGGGGGATGGCCGTCCGTCATGGTCGTGACCTCCGTGCGTCGTGTGTCGGGTGTGCTGGATGTGATGGATCGAATCTAGCGCTCCGATGGCCGGTTATCAAACATCTGTTCGAGATTTTCGGCCGGTAGTGCTGACTTTGTCGGAGCGGCGTGGTACACATCGAACGCACGTTCTTTCGAACAGGTGATCGAATAGCTCTCGCCGTCGATCGAGCGGTGACCGAAAGTTCCGCCGCGGGCCCCACCCCGCGGACGAGCGACACGGAGGCCTCGATGAGGACATCAGCAGTTCGCCGAACCGAATGGAACGACACCGGGCAGTACGAGGATCCCGGGCAGTGCGACGACACCGGACGAGACGAGGGCCGGGCACGACGTTCCGCGACGACGCACCTCGCGCGGCGGCCGCACGAGGCGGCGGACCGGCGGCTGCCGGTCCGGCCGAATCCGGGGGTGGTGGACTACCGGCGCGCTCCGGTCCGGGTCTCGCGCGTCCCGCACCGGCCCGCCGGGACCGCGCAGGCCGGCCTGCACACCGTACTGGCGACGGCCCTGCTGACCGCGGTCGCGACCGCGGGACTGCTCGGGATCGCACACCTGCGCACCAGCCAGGTCGCGGCCGAGGCCACCCGTACCGATGTCACCGTCGTGCAGGCAGGGGAGTCGCTCGGCGACGTCGCGGCGCGGGTAGCTCCGGGTGTGCCCCGCCCCGAGGCGATCGAGCGGATCCTCGAACTCAACGTCATGTCGGACGGCCGTCTGCGGGACGGCCAGACCCTGCTCGTGCCGGCCTCCGTGCCGCGGTGATCCGGCATGGACGGGCGGGTACCGGATCCGGCCGACGACCCGGGTATGCAGGTATTGTCGACTCTTGTCAGTCACACCACCTCGTGTGGTCGCGTCGAGAGCGATTCGCCTGCCGGTGAGTCCGGTCTCGGGAGGACGGCATCGGTTCGACGCCGACGTCGCGGCCAGCACGGCTACGACGAAGGAATCGACATGTACTGCCCGTATTGCCGGCACCCCGATTCCCGCGTCGTCGACTCCCGCGAAGCCGACGAGGGGGCCGCGATCCGTCGCCGTAGGGCATGCCCACAGTGCGGCAGGCGTTTCACCACCGTCGAGACGGCGGTGCTGTCGGTCGTCAAGCGCAGCGGCGTCACCGAACCGTTCAGCCGGGAGAAGGTGGTGCGCGGGGTGGCCCGCGCCTGCCAGGGCCGCGACGTCGACAACGACGCCCTCAACCTCCTCGCCCAGCAGGTCGAGGACGCGGTGCGGGCCAAGGGTTCCCCGGAGATTCCGAGCAACGAGGTCGGTCTGGCCATCCTCGGCCCCCTGCGGGACCTGGACGAGGTGGCGTATCTCCGGTTCGCCTCCGTCTACCGGTCCTTCAGCTCCGCAGAGGATTTCGAGCGCGAGATCAAGGAACTGCGCGAGCACCAGCACCGGCGCGAGACCGAGTCCCCGGACTGAGCGCCGCGCCGTTCGTCGCGCGCGGGGATCCTCGTCGCCGGATCAGCGAATCGCCGCGACGGCCTTGAGGATTCGCCTCTCCGAGATCGGCCCGCGGGTGCCGAGGTGCTGAGCGAACAGGCTGACCCGCAACTCCTCGATCATCCACGAGACCTCCACCACGTCGGCCGCTGTGGCCCGCTCCTCCGGCAGCCGCGCGAGCAGTCGGTCGTACTCGGCGTAGACCCGGTCCAGCACGTCCATGCCCTGCCGGTCGCGAAGCGCGCTCGCCGGCAGCGTTTCGAGCCGGTGTGCCGCCGCCGCCAGGTAGCGGGGCAGGTCGGCCAGCCGGGCACTGCCGAGTTCGGCGACGAAACCTTTGAACAGCAGCGAGGTCAGCTGTTCCCGCACGTCCTCGGCGGCCTCGCCGCGCACCCGTTCGAGCAGCACCTCCACCTCGTGTGCCCGGGCCAGGGCGGGAACGACGAGTTTCAGCAGCGCCGCAACCCGGCCCGGCAGCTGGGTCCGCACCACCTTCGCCAGCGCGGTGAACTCGTCCGGTGTGCGCACGGGCTTGCCGTGCCGGGCGATCAGCTCGTCCACGGCGCACGCCCGGCAGTCCTCGAGCAGATCCTCGAACGAGCCGTCCGGATTGCGGCCGAGCGCCAGCCGTTCGCCGTTGCTCAGGCCCGACGTCGCGGCGCGCGCCTGCATCGGGACCGCCTCGAGCAGCAGCGCCCGCAGCCCGGTGCGCATCGCGGCCTGCTGCGCGTGCGGGGTGCTGAGCACCCGCACGGCCACCCCGCCATCCTCGGCGACCAGCGTCGGATATCCGGTCACCTGTTGGCCGGCGACGGTGCGTGTGACCGTGGGCTCGAGGGTGCCGAGCGTCTCGGCGGTCCATACCAGTGCGGGGGCACGCTCGGTGCTCGACGCCGCCCGGGAGACCTCGGCCTCGACACGGTTCGCCAGCTGCCTGCGCAGCGCGGTCAGGCTCTTGCTGCGCGCGAGTACCGCGCCCCGTTCGTCGACGGCGGCGAACGTCATGCGCAGGTGGTCCGGCAGTGCGGCCGGGTCGAAGTCGCTCGGCTCGATCCGCGCCGCGCCGAGCCGCGACAGTTCCCGGGCCATCGCGTTGACGAGCGGCTCGGAGCGCGGCTGGACGGACGTGAGGGCTGCCGCAGCGAAGTCCGGTGCCGGAACGACTTGGCGGCGAAGGTGCTTGGGGAGCGTCTTGATCAGGGCGGTGACCAGCTCGACCCGCATGCCGGGTACCGACCAGTCGAAGCCGACGGGCCGGACCCCGGCGAGCAGCGCGACGGGAATGCGGACGGTGACGCCGTCCTCCTCGGTGCCGGGCTCGAACTGGTAGGTGAGGGGGAACTGCAGATCGCCCTGCCGCCACGCGTCGGGGTAGTCGCCGCCGAGGACGGTGGGGGCCTCCTGGTTGACCACCGTTTCCGGGGTGAAGGTCAACAGGTCGGGATTCTTCTGCCGCTCCTTCTTCCACCACGCGTCGAAGTGCCGCGCCGAGACGACCTCCGGTCCGACGCGCTGGTCGTAGAACTCGAACAGCGTCTCGTCGTCGACGAGGATGTCGCGCCTGCGGGCCCGGTGCTCGAGCGCCTCCACGTCCTCGAGCAACTCGCGGTTGGCGTGGAAGAACCTGTGGCGAGTCCGCCATTCGCCCTGGACGAGGGCGTGCCGGAGGAACAGCTCGCGTGAGGCCTCGCGGTCGATCGGGCCGTACTGCACGGGCCGTTGCGCGACCAGAGGAATGCCGTAGAGCGTGACCCGTTCGTAGGCCATGGCGGCCTCGCGCTTGGTGGACCAGTGCGGTTCGGAGTAGGTGCGTTTGACCAGGTGCGGGGCGAGCTTCTCGGCCCATTCGGGTTCGATCCGCGCGGTGACCCGGGCCCACAGCCGCGACGTCTCGACCAGCTCGGCGGCCATCACCCAGCGCGGCGGCTTCCTGGACAGAGACGAGCCGGGGAAGATCGCGAACCGGGTCCCGCGCGCGCCGAGGAAGTCCCGCTTCTCGCCCTCACGCACGCCGACGTGCGAGAGCAGCCCGGCCAGCAGCGACTGGTGGATCGCGTCGGGGCCGACGTCCTGATGCCGCGTCTCCCACCCGAGGTTGAGGGTGATCTGGCGCAGCTGGCCCTGCAGATCCTGCCATTCCCGGATCCGTAGCCAGTGCAGGAACTCGTCGCGGCACATCTTGCGGAACCGGCTGGACGACAGTTCCTTCCGCTGTTCCTTCAGGTAGTCCCACAGCTTCAGGTACGCGAGGAAGTCCGAGCCCTCGACGGCGAACCGGGCGTGCTTCTCGTCCGCCGCCTGCTGGAACTCGGCCGGGCGCTCGCGCACGTCCTGGATCGACAGCGCCGCAACGATGATCAGGACCTCGCGCAGGCACCCGTTGCGGTGACCCTCCACGATCATCCGCGCCATGCGCGGATCGACCGGCAGCAGCGCGAGTTCGCGTCCGGTGCCGGTCAGTTTCGGGGGTTCGTCCTTCGACGGCGGTTCGAGCGCACCGAGTTCCTCGAGCAGCGCGATACCGTCGCGCACGGCCCGCGGATCGGGGGACTCGACGAATGGGAACGAGGCGAGGTCGCCGAGCCCGAGCGCCGTCATCTGCAGCACCACCGAGGCGAGGTTGGTGCGCAGGATTTCCGGTTCGGTGAACTCGGGGCGGGCTTCGAAGTCCTCCTCGGAGTACAGCCGGATGCAGATGCCGTCGGCGACGCGGCCGCAGCGGCCGGACCGCTGCCGGGCGGAGGCCTGCGAGATCTCCTCGATGGGCAGCCGCTGGACCTTGGTGCGTACCGAGTAGCGGGAGATCCGCGCGGTGCCGGGGTCGACGACGTAGCGGATGCCGGGCACGGTGAGCGAGGTCTCGGCGACGTTGGTGGACAGCACCACTCGCCGGCCGGTGTGCGGGGTGAACACCCGGTGCTGCTCGGCGGCGGACAGCCGCGCGTACAGCGGCAGGATCTCGGTGCCCCGGAGTTTGCGGTCGCGCAGCGCGTCGGCGGTGTCGCGGATCTCGCGTTCCCCGGAGAGGAACACGAGGATGTCCCCGTCACCCTCGGCGCAGAGTTCCTCGACCGCCTCACAGACGGCGTCCACCGGGTCGCGGTCGACGAGCTCCTCGCCCACCTCGACCGTCAGGGGCCGGTACCGGACCTCGACCGGATAGGTGCGGCCGGAGACCTCGACGATGGGTGCGGGTGTGCCGTCGGCCGCTGCGAAGTGGTTCGCGAACCGTTCGGGGTCGATGGTCGCCGAGGTGATGATCACCTTCAGGTCCGGCCGCCGGGGCAGCAGTTCCTTGAGGTAGCCGAGGATGAAGTCGATGTTGAGGCTGCGTTCGTGGGCCTCGTCGATGACGAGGGTGTCGTAGCGGCGCAGCAGCCGATCGCGCTGGATCTCGGCGAGGAGGATGCCGTCGGTCATCAGCTTGATCAGCGTCGAGTCCGACACCCGGTCGGTGAACCGGACGGTGTAGCCGACGGTGTCGCCGAGTTCGGAGTCGAGTTCCTCGGCGATGCGCTCGGCGACCGCCCGGGCCGCGATGCGGCGCGGCTGGGTGTGCCCGATCAGGCCGCGCACGCCGCGACCGAGTTCGAGGCAGATCTTCGGGATCTGCGTGGTCTTGCCGGAGCCGGTCTCGCCGGCGACGATCACCACCTGGTGGTCGCGGATCGCGGCGGCGATGTCGTCCCTGCGCTGCGAGACCGGCAGGTTGTCGGGGTAGGTGACCGTCGGCACGCCCGCCGCCCGCGCCGCGAGCCGCAACCGCGCCTGCTCGATCTCGTCGGCGATCTTCGCCAGCGCCTCGGGTCCGCGGGCGCGGTCGAGCCGCCGGCGGATGCGGTGCTCGTCGCGCAGCGACACCTCGGTGAGGCCTGCCTTCAGGTCGCGACGGGTCGCGGCGGGCGGGGC
>NZ_JAALEH010000149.1:0-8539 GCF_011058195.1 Rhodococcus sp. 14C212
CGCCCGCCCTGACCCCCGGATACCGCACGTCGGTGCTGCGCTCCCCGCGCAATGCCCTGATCGCGCCGCGCAACACGCTCTCGGAGACGACCGGGCCGGTCTTCGACCGTCGCGAGCTGGGTGAGAAGGACAACGACCTCATCCTCAACTTCGCCAAGGACGGCCTGCCGATCGGCGAGCGCCTGATCGTGCACGGCTACGTCCGCGACGAGTTCGGCAACCCGGTGAAGGGCGCCCTGGTCGAGGCGTGGCAGGCCAACGCCGGCGGACGCTACCGCCACAAGAAGGACCGCTACCTCGCGCCGATCGACCCGAATTTCGGCGGTTGCGGCCGCATGATCACCGACGACAACGGCTACTACTTCTTCCGCACCATCAAGCCCGGGCCGTACCCGTGGGCCAACAGCACCAACGCCTGGCGGCCCGCCCACATCCACTTCTCGATCAACGGCACCGGCTGGGCGCAGCGGTTGATCACCCAGATGTACTTCGAGGGCGACCCGCTCATCGAGCGCTGCCCCATCGCGAAGACCATCCCGACGCTGGACCAGCTGCGCAGCCTGATCGCGCAGGAGGATCCCGCCAACAACGCCCCCTTCGACGCGCGTACCTACCGCTTCGACCTCACCCTGCGCGGCCGTCGCGCCACCTTCTTCGACAACCTCAACCTCCCCGGAGCCCCCCGATGAGCCTTTCCCCGCACAGCATGGTCGCGCGCCGCCCGGAGACCCCCTCGCAGACCGGCGGCCCGTACGTCCACATCGGGCTCGCGCCGCAGCAGGCCGGGTTCGACATCTTCGACAACAACTTCGGCAACGTCCTGACCGCCCCGGAGACGAAGGGCGAGCACATCGCCCTCGAGGGCCGGGTCTTCGACGGCACCGGCACCCCCGTGCGCGACGTGCTGATCGAGATCTGGCAGGCCAACGCCGCCGGCAGGTACGCCCACCCCGGCCACACCCAGGACGGCCACACCCAGGACAGGGCGATCGATCCGACCTTCCGCGGCTGGGGCCGCACGGGCGGCGACTTCGAGACCGGTGTCTACACCTTCGAGACGATCAAGCCGGGACCGGTGCCGGCGAACGACGGCGGGACCCAGGCCCCGCACATCCTCATGGTGCTCTTCGCACGGGGCATCAACATCGGCCTGCACACCCGGGTCTACTTCGACGACGAGGCCGACGCCAACGCCGCCGACCCCGTACTGAACGGGATCGAGTGGGAGGTCCGCCGCGACACGCTGATCGCGAAGCGCTCCGAACGCGACGGGAAGGTGGTCTACACCTTCGACGTGCGCCTGCAGGACACCCCGGACGGCGGGACCGAGACGGTCTTCTTCGACATCTGACCGGGACCCGGGTGGCGCGGGGGGCGCGCGTTTCGGACGGCGGTCGCGGGGGCATCCTTGCGCCGACCCCGTCGCAGCGAACGAAGGCCACGGCACTGGACACCGCGATCATCTACGTTTCCGCCGGGCTCGCGCTGCTTTTCGCCGTCACCGTGCCGCGGCTGTTCCACAACCGGGCGATCTCGGCGCCCATGATCGTGCTGGTGGCGGGCGCGGCGCTGGGGCTGCTGTTCGACAACGTCGAAGCCGTCACCCCCGGCGGGCATCCGGCCGTGGCGGAGTACCTCAGCGAGGTCTGCGTGATCGTCGCACTCATGGGCGTGGGCCTCGCGATCGACCGTCCCCTCGGGTGGCGGTCGTGGAAGTCCACCCGGCGGCTGCTGCTGGTCGCGATGCCCCTCGGCATCGCGGCCGTCGCGGTGCTGGGCTGGTGGGCCGCGGCCCTCACCCCCGCGGCGGCCGTACTGCTCGGGGCCGCCCTGGCCCCCACCGATCCCGTCCTGGCGTCCGACGTGCAGGTCGAGGGCCCCACGTCCGGGGAGGGTTCCCACCGCGAAGACGACGAAGTGCGGTTCGCGCTCACCTCCGAGGCCGGCCTCAACGATGCGCTGGCGTTCCCGTTCGTCTACCTCGCGCTCTTCATGTTCACGAAGGGACCGATCGAGGACTGGATCGCCTCCTGGGTCCTGTGGGAGCTGCTCGGCAAGATCGTCCTGGGCGCCGTGGTGGGAGGGCTGGCGGGCCACCTCGTCGGGCGGGCGGTGTTCCACTTCCCCGTCGAACACGTCCGGCTGGCCGACCGGGGCGAACCGATCGTCGCGCTCGCCGCCACGTTCGCGGTGTACGGAATCACCGAACTGGTCGGCGGCTACGGCTTCCTGGCCGTCTTCGTGTGTGCCGTCGCCATGCGGCGCATCGAACGCGCACACGAGTACCACGCGGAGATGCACAGCCTGATCGAGCAGCTCGAGCACGTCCTCACGCTCGCGGTCCTGCTCCTGCTGGGGGCGGGCCTCACCACCGGTCTGCTCGCCGAGTTGTCGTGGGGTTCGGTTCTCGTCGGCGCCGCCCTGGTCCTTGTGATCCGGCCCGTGGTCGGCTGGCTCTCGCTCCTGGGCTGTGACGAGATGGATGTCCGCGAACGCCGCGTCACGGCCTTCTTCGGCGTGCGCGGCATCGGCTCCGTCTACTACCTCGCGTACGCGGCGGCGGAGCTCGACATCGCGCAGGAGCAGGAGCTGTGGGCCGCCGTCGTCTTCACCGTCGTCTTCTCCGTCCTCGTGCACGGAGTGAGCGCGACGAGGGTGATGCGCATGCTCGACAACGCCCGGGTGAAGGGTCCGCCGTAGGCGCATCGGGGCGGACGTCCTCCCGGCCCTTGCCGAGGATTGAACACGCGGTTAACATGCTGATCATGAGTTCAACGCCGGGTCGTCTCTCGGCGGCCGATCGCCGGGACCTCACGTCCGCCGCGCGCATCCGGGAGGCCGCAATCCTCCGTTTCGCTCGCGACGGCTTCGACGCGAGCCTGCGGACCGTCGCCGCGGACGCGGGGGTGAGCGGGGCGTTGATCGTGCACCATTTCGGGTCCAAGAAGGACCTGCGCCGTGCGTGTGACGAGTGGGTCCTGGGACAGATCCGCGATTCCAAACGGGCGACCCTCGCCACCGGCGACTCCGGTCCGTGGCTGGCGCAACTCGGCCGGGCCGAGCAGTACGCACCGCTCGCCGTCTACGTCGCCCGCACCTTCCAGGCCGGCGGCGAAAGCGCGGCGGAGTTCTTCGATCACCTCGTCGACGACGTGGTCGACTACCTCGCGGAGGGCGAACGCAACGGGCTGATCCGGCCCTCCCGGGACAACCGCGCCCGGGCCCGCCTGCTCACCGGCATGAGCGTGGGATCGATGCTGCTGCAGATGACCCTGCACCCGGAACTCCTGCGGGGCGGGGACTTCACCGGGTTCTTCCGGCACCTGACCGAGACCGTCACCGCACCGGTCCTCGAGCTGTATTCCGAGGGCCTGCTCACCAGCCGCAAGCTGCTCGACGACTACCTGATGTATGTCCCGGACCCACCGGCGGGCGCCGGGGGCGGCGAATCCTCCGCTCCCCCTTCCTGATCCGGAACCCGCCTATCCTCAGGACACAGTCATGAACACGATCGTCGAGGTCCACGACCTCACCAAGACGTTCGGCGCCACGACCGCACTGGACGGTCTCAGCCTGCAGGTCGGCCGCGGCGAGGTGGCCGGCTTCCTCGGCCCCAACGGCGCCGGCAAGTCCACGACCATCCGGATCCTGCTCGGGCTTCTGCGCGCCGACAGCGGCTCCGCAACCGTACTCGGGTTCGATCCCTGGCGCGACGCCGTCGAATTGCACCGGCACCTCGCGTACGTCCCGGGCGACGTCAACCTGTGGCCGTCGCTCACCGGCGGCGAGGCTATCGACTTCCTGTGCCGCCTGCGGGGAGGGGCCGACCGCGCACGTCGCACCGAGCTGGTCGAACGCTTCGAACTCGACCCTCGCAAGAAGTGCCGCGCCTATTCCAAGGGCAACCGCCAGAAGGTGGCGCTGATCTCGGCACTCGCCTCGGACGTGGATCTCCTCGTCCTCGACGAACCGACGTCCGGCCTCGACCCGTTGATGGAACGGGTGTTTCAGGACTGTGTTGCCGAAGCGACGCAGCGCGGCTCGTCGGTGCTGCTGTCGAGTCACATCCTCGCCGAGGTGGAAAAGCTCTGCGACACCGTGACCATCATCCGGGACGGACGTACCGTGGAATCCGGGTCGCTGGCCCAGCTGCGGCATCTCACCCGGTCGACGATCACGGTCCGCACCGACCTCGACGCGTCCGGCCTGGCGCAGGCCGAGGGCGTGCACGCGCTGCGAAACGAGCACGGGCACACAGTGTTCGACGTCGACAACGGTCACCTCGACGAGGTGGTCCGGCGGCTCGCGGAGTACGGCGTCCGCAGCCTCGAGAGCGCACCGCCGTCGCTCGAGGAGCTGTTCCTGCGCCACTACGGCAGCGATCGACAGGTCGCCGGCGTGGGCGGCGGGCGATGAACACCTTCACCGGGACCGCGTCCCTCGTCCGCTTCGCCCTGCGCCGGGACCGGATCAGGCTGCCGCTGTGGGTGATCGGCATCTCGGCCCTGGCGGCGTACTTCGTCGCGGCCCTGCGGCTGGCGTACCCGGCCGCCGAGGACCTCCGCAGCGTGGCCGGATTTGCCGACAACCCGGCGGGGGTGATGATGTCGGGTCCCGGCTACGGCATGGACGACCCCACGCTCGAGGCGTTCGTGGCGAACCAGTACGGGCTGTACCTGCTGGTCGCCGCCGCGTTCCTGAATATTCTCCTCGTCGTCCGGCACACCCGGGGCGAGGAGGAGAACGGTCGCACCGAACTCGTCCTGGCCGGCGAGGTGGGCCGGCGCGCCCCGCTGACCGCGGCCCTGGCCACCGCGCTCGTCGCGAACGCCGCCCTCGTCGTGGCCGGCAGCGCGGCAATGACGGCCGCCGGGGCGGACGCCGGCGGGGCGGTGCTGTTCGCCGCCGGGTTCGCGGCGCTGGGGTTGTTCTTCGCCGCGCTCACCGCCCTGGTGTGCCAGGTGTGCGAACACGCGCGCACCGCCACAGGACTGGCCGCAGCGGCGCTGGGAACGGCCTTCGTCGTGCGGGGCGTCGGCGACGTCCTGGAGCGGCACGGCAGCGCGGTGTCCTGGCTGTCCCCCATCGCCTGGTCTCAGCAGACGCGAGCATTCGTCGATCCGCGATGGGGCCCGCTGGCCCTGTCGCTCGGGTTCGCTGCGGTCGCCGCGGCGGCTGCGTACCGTGTCGTGGACCGTCGCGACCTCGGCGCCGGACTGGTGCCCCCGCGGCCGGGCCGGGACGAGGCGGCACCGGCGCTGGCGAACCCGTTCGCCCTGGCGCTACGGTTGCAGCGCGGCAGCATCGCCGGGTGGGGCACGGGCCTGGCGCTGACGGGGTTGTTCTACGGCTCCCTGACCGGCTCGATCGCCGAGAGCTTCGCGAACCTGCCCGAGGACATTCTTGTGCTCATGGGTGGTTCGGCCGCGAATCTCGTCGACGGCTTCCTGGGCCTGACCGGGTACACGATGGCCTTCCTCGCCTCCTGCTTCGCGATCCTGTCCGTCCGTCGCCTGCGGGGCGAGGAGCAGTCGGGCCGGATCGAGCCCGTATTGGCGACCGCTACGAGCCGTGCCGGATGGATGGCAGCGGGGCTGTCCGTGACCGCCCTGGGCGTGGTGGCGCTCCTCGCACTCGCCGGCCTGGGGACCGGGCTCGGGGCCGCGGCGTCCACCGGGGAGCCGACTCGGGTGCCGGCATCGGTATGGGCGCATCTCGGATACGGGCCCGCCGTGCTCGGCATCGCCGCGATCGCAGCGGCGCTGTTCGGTCTCGTCCCCCGCGCCTTCGATCTGGTCTGGGTGCTGGTCGTCTACGGCTACCTGGTGGGCAGTTTCGGACCGATCCTGGATCTGCCCGACAGTGCCGGCGTCCTCTCCCCGCTGAACCATGTCCGGCAGATGCCGCTCGAACCGTTCGCCGCGGGTTCCTTCGTCGCTCTCGTCGTTCTTGCCGCGCTCGTCACGGCGGCAGGGCTGGCCGCGTTCCGGAAACGCGACGTCGTGAGCGCGTGAGGACCGCCGGGTGGACCGGGCAGCGGCAGCACACCCCTTGATCGCCCATACTGTTAGTGACTAACATTACGGGGTGTCCAAGTCCGAGCGGACCCGGCAGCGCATCCAGGCGACGGCGGTGCGGCTGTTCACCGAGGACGGCTACGACGCCGTCACCGTCGACCGGATCGCCGCCGCCGCCGGGGTGTCGCACATGACGTTCTTCCGGTACTTTCCGTCCAAAGATGCTGTCCTGCTCGATGATCCCTACGATCCCGTGATTGCGGAGGCCGTGGCCGCGCAGCCGGCGGACCGGAGCCCGCTGGAACGGGCGTGCCGGGGGATCCTCGATGCCTGGGCACGGATTCCCGAGACGGACCTCGGGGACGTGCGCACTCGCCTGAGGATCGTCGCGGCGCATCCCCGGCTGCGCGCGCGGATGTGGGAGAACACGCTACGCACCCAGGAGGCCATCGCCGGCGCGCTCGCCGAACCGGGCACACGACGACCCGAGGCCGCAGTGGCCGCCGGGGCCTGCATGGGCGCACTCATGGCGGCGCTGACGGACTGGGCGGAGACCGGCGACGAGACTCTCGGCAACCGGATTGCGTCGGCCCTGCACCAGCTCGCACCGGAGCCCCGCCCCTCACGGCAGACACGGGAGGCATCGTGACCGGGGTCGGCGACGTCGTGCTCGAGTGCCGGAACGTGTGCAAACGCTACGGCTCGGCGCCGGTACTCGAGGACGTCACCACCGAGGTGCGGGCGGGCGAGGTGCACGCGTTCGTGGGGCTCAACGGGGCCGGCAAGACGACGTTGATGCGCCTGCTGCTCGGCATGATCGAGCCCGACGACGGCATCGTGCATGTGCGGGGTCTGGCGCCGTCGACGATGCCGGCGCGGCACTGGACGGGAGTCGGGCACCTTGTCGAAACACCGCTGGCCTACCCCGAACTGACCGTCGCGCAGAACCTGCGTATCGCGGGCCGCCTCGCCGGCCTGGCCGCGGCGGACGCCACCGCCGCGGCCGACCGGTGGATCGAGGAGCTCGTCCTGTCCCGGTGGGCGCGGACCAGCGCACGCAGACTCTCCCTCGGCAACCGCCAGCGGCTGGGTCTGGCCGCGGCGCTGATCGCGGACCCGCAGGTGCTGATCCTGGACGAGCCGACCAATGCGCTCGATCCGGCCGGGATCATGCTGCTGCGCACGCTGCTGCAGCGCAGCCGGGAGCGCGGCGCGGCGACGCTGGTGTCGAGCCACCATCTCGACGAGGTCGCCCGCGTGGCCGACCGCATCACGGCCGTGAACGAGGGGCGCGTCGTCGGCTCCCTCGATCCGGACGGAATCGATCTCGAGCGGCAGTTCTTCGACCTGGTGTACCGCGACAGCGAGGCGCGACGATGACCACGTCCGAGCAGATCCGGGCCGCGCTGGCGGTCGAGTGGGCCAAGTTCCGGCGGGCGCGCCCCGTATGGGTCACCACCGCCTTTCTCACGACAGGGGTGGTGGCCATGTGCATGCTGACCCTGCAGTCCGTGCGCGGTGCCAACGCGGTGATGGCGGGAAAGGCGCAGACCATCGTCGGTGACGGCGGCCGAGCGGGACTGTTCGCCGCAGCCGACACCATCGTCTCGGTGGGTGGACTTCTCGGGTTCGGCGTGGTCATCGGCTGGGTCTTCGGCCGCGAGTTCACCGACGGAACGATCAGCGGTCTGTGGGCCGCACCGGTCTCCCGCCCGGCCGTCGCCGCCGCAAAGCTGCTGATCCTGCTGGCCTGGGCGGTCGTCACCAGCCTCGCACTGGGCGCCGCCCTGGCGGTGGTGGGAACGCTCGTCGACGACGATCCCCTCGACCCGGGGACGCCTGCGCTCGTGGGCAGATTCCTCGCCGTCGCCCTGCTCACCGCAGGGCTCGCCTTCCCCTGCGCCTGGGTCGCCACCGTGGCACGGGGATACCTGCCCGCGGTCGGGACGATCATCGCCGTGGTGGTCGTCGCCCAGATGGCGGTCATGGCGGGAGTGGGCGCCTGGTTCCCGTTCTCGGCTCCGGGTCTGTGGGCGGCGGGACCGCAGGCCGGGTCCGTCACCGGTCCGCAACTCGCGCTCGCCCTCGTCGTTCCTGCCGTCTCGTCGGGCCTGACGCTATGGTCGTGGCGGCGGCTCGCCCTCGTGCACTAGGACTCCCGAAGGGACCGAAGTCGATCGTCGTCGAGCGGCCGACTGAGGGAGGTCAGACGGCGGCTGGCGAGCGCAGCCCGGCCCGACCGCGGGGCGGGCCGCGCCCCGGAAGTGGGCAGGGGCCCTCAGTTGAGACTGCCCCCGGCGGCCAGGAAGTTGTCGATGGCGCGTTGGAGCCGGTCGAGTGCGGCGCCGTACGACGTGAAGTCGCCGGTGCGCTGGGCGTCGCGCAAGTCCGCCAGGGCGCTGTTCAGTTCGAGGACGGCAGCGGTGAGCTGCTCCGGGGTCGGCTCCGCGGGCGGCGCCGGTGCGGTGGGCGGGGGCACCGTGGCGCCCTCCTCGGGGGGCGGGGCGGTCGCCGCGGGATCG
>NZ_JAALEH010000015.1:0-98242 GCF_011058195.1 Rhodococcus sp. 14C212
CGCGGTCCTCGCGCAGCCGGACCAGTCCCGGCGCCGTCGCCGCGGCCGCCCGGGCGTCGGCGAGGGTGTGGCCGGCGCGGGCCATGCCCAGAAAGATGCTGTGCACGATCGCCGAGCGGTCCGCGCCGGGTGCCGGCGCCGCGGCCAGCAGAGCGCGGGTGGCGTCGGTGAGCGGGCGGCGCGGCCGGTCCAGGCGCGGATTGGAGACCGGATCGACGATGCGCACCGCCCCGGCGGGACGGCGCGGGGCCGGGGGGGAGTGCGGGTGCCGGGCCAGCAACCAGTCCACCACCTCCGGGGCGGTTTCGGTGTCGAGGCGGGCGAGGGCGGAATCGAGGGCGGCGCCGTGCAGGTGGGGTCGGGACTGCCCGCCGCGGCGGTGCGGTGCCCCGGGAGGCCGGACGGCGCCGGTGGCGGGGTTCGTCAAGGGCGCGGTGTCGAGGCTGGGGTAGTGCTGGCACAGGGCGTGGGCGAGTCGACGCACGTCGTCGGCGCCGGCGCCGGGGGCGGCGAGGCGCAGCCAGAGGTGCTGACCGCCGCTGGGCCCGGACCGGGTGCGCAGGTGCGGAACACCCAGCTCCGTCAGCTGCGCGGCCAGCCGGTCGGCATCGGTGCGGGCGACCTCGGGGCCGTGGCGCCCGCTGTCGAGGTCGAACGCCAGCAGGCGGTAGCGATGGTCGGCGCCGGCCAGGTAGATCGCCCACGGAAATCCGGGCGCCTGGCTGGGCATGGCCATCGTGGTGGCGTACGTGTGGGTGCGATCCGGGTCGATCCGCACCCGGGCACGCGGCGACCAGCGGCGCGTGCACACGTCGAAAAGGTGACGATTCGGGGAGGTGTCACCGGTGAGAATGGCGACACGCGCAGCGATCGTTGGCTCTGATTCAGGGCGCGATGTACCCTGAGACCTGTCCGGCAAGACAGTCCCTTCGGGGAAAGCAGTACGAGAGCCGAGTTTGGCCGCTTAGCTCTCACCAACTTTGAGGACCCTCAGCCCCGCACGGCTGGGGGTTTTCTCATGTGGTCTGCGTGTTGCTTATGAAGTTGCTGAAGCCACTTGTGAACTACGCAGACATACGAACCTCCTCCTCCTCGCGATGGCGCTGAAGCTCGCGGACGAGTAGATGGTGGCCGGTGGTCACTGCAAGCAGGTCCGCGACGTACTGGCTGATCGATTCGACCCCAGCAGCTCGGCGACCCTCCTCGAGGGCTTCGTAGACTTCGTCCGGGACGCGGGTGACCACGCGGGTACGGGCACCCTTGCTAGCCATTCCCACTGCAGTTCTCCCTCCACCGTTCAACCTGTGCCAACATGGCCGGTCGGCCCGAGCCGAGGCGATGCCTTGACCATCTTGTGACAGGTGAGGCGTAAAGCATGTCCGACACGCCCACGCCTCGACCGCCAACTCGGATTCTTTCATACTATTCGTTTATTCTTTGCCTTTGTTTAGTGATGGCTGGCGAGAGTATGGCTTGCGTTATGCTCCGGAGGTTCCGCCATCTGGCAGGGGAGGCCTGAAGGGGAGGTAGCGAGTGCTGAGACGTGGGGGCGATCGACGCGAACGGATCGCGCAGATCCTCGATCGGGTGCCCCTCGAGCCGCCGTGGACGGTCGCGGAGTTCCTCAGCTGGCTGGAAGAGGACACCGGGAAGGCGGTGGAGTTGGAGCCGTGGCCGGGCCTGTCGACGGACTTGCAGACCCGGTGCGGGCTGCTCTTCGGTGGCCCGACGCGGTACGTCATCCGCTATGACCCGGCTCGCTCCATTCGCCATCAGCGTCAGCAGATCTTTCACGAGGTCGGCCATGTGCTCGGTCAGCACCCGGGAGAGCCGTTCCGCCCGACGGAAAGCGCCCTGACCGAAGGGCTGAGCTTGGAGGGAATCGAGTACATGATGCGGCGTTCGACCTTCGACTCTCCGACCGAAGCGGAAGCGGAATTGCTCGGCACGCACCTGGCAGTGCTCAGTCGCGGTCCAATCGACCTGGACAGTCACGGTGATCTGCATCGAATCGCCGGCGTCTTCGCCCCGCTGCGATGAGCGCTCTGCTGCATCAGGAGGCCACCTCCGCGCTGCCGGAGTGGGCAAGCATCCCCATGATGGGCTTCCTCGCCCTGGTCATCGTGGCCCGGGCTCTGTTCGTCTCCGAACGTCAGCTCGACCAGCAGATCACCTGGTTGCTGGTGTGGTGGCTGGGTGCCTCGCTGCTCCGAGATGGTGCGGTACAGACCATTCTGCTGGGGGCCACACCCCTGACCTTGTCGGATATTCGCCTACTCACCCACGGTTTCGCCATGCTCGGGGCGGCCGCGATCTTCCTCATCGTCCTGGCCTACCGCAAGGTGCGGAAGATTCCGCGGCGCACGATCGTCGCGTGCTACGCCCTGATCGTGGGGTGGATGCTGGTGATGGCCTGGCTCAGTGCGCCGGCGCGCTCGACGGGTGTGGCCATCGAGGAGCTGCGCTCGGTGCGGACCGTGACGTACATGGCGATCTACGCGGCCCAGATGCCGCTGGCGGTGGCCGCGGTGGCGTACGCGTGCCTGCGCATCCTCCGCGACGGTGAGCAGAACCGGTCCACTCGGCTGTGGGCAGGACTGATCCTGGGCACCGGCGGCGTGTCGGCCTTCGATCATCTGACGCGATTCGCCAACGCCGTGTTGATGTCTGCGGAGGTGACCAACGGGTTCACCGACTGGCGCAGCCAGTCCAACGATGTGCTGTTCTTGCCGACCGCGTGCGTGTTGGCGGCTGTCGTCGCCGCTCCGGTGCTTGCGGTGGTACGGGCGAAACTGCGCAACGATCCGTCGTCGGTGGCCGTGCTGACGTTGACGCCCATGTGGCAGGACCTGTCGACCGCGTTGCCAGCCATGTCGATCGAATCGACGGGACTGCTTCCGAACAGTGTGGATCGCGAGCACCGGATGCGGATCGAGTGCGAGGACGCGGTGTTCACCCTTCTGCCGTACATGACCGAGCAGGAGCGGCGGGACGAGGCCACCCCGACGCAGCGGTGCGCCGCGATCGTCAACGCGCTCGAGCGGCGCAGAGCCGGGGCAGCGGAATCCCGCGTGGCCACGCCACGGTGGCTTGCCGACGAAGACGAGCTGCTGCGCATCGCGCAAGCATGGACCAAGCGCCCGGCCGACGCCGTGAGCGTGTGACAAGGGGAAGGAACGGCTAGTGCCGAACACGACGATTCCGCATCCGCCGCGGCGGGTGCCGTTCATCGGCGATGTCCTGGGAATGTCCAAGGAGAAACCGAACCAGACCACGTTGCAGCGGTTCGAGGAGCTGGGGCCGATCTACCGGCGCTCCATTCTCGGGACGGACCTGACCTTCGTCGGCTCCGCGGAGCTCGCTGCGCAGGTCTTCGACGACACGGTGTGGGAGAAGTACGTCGGCCGGCCTCTCGAACGGCTGCGACCGCTGGTGGCGGACGGGCTCTTCACCGCCTACAACTGGGAATCGAGCTGGGCACGAGCACACGAGGTCCTCATGCCCGGCTTCACCAAGGAGGCGATGGTCTCCTACCACGACGTGATGGTCGAGGTCGTCGACGAGCTGGGCAAGGACCTCGCCAGCGCGGACGGACACGTGCCGGTCGTGGACGAGATGGGCAAGCTCACCCTCGAGGTGATCGGTCGCTGCGGCTTCGGCTACTCGTTCGATTCGTTCGGCGGCAGCGAGCATCCCTTCGTGGCCGCGATGAGCCGAGCACTGACCTTCGCGCAGAACAGTGCGATCCCGGTGCCCTTCGTCGGTAAGTTCCTGCACCGCAAGGACGAGAAACAGAACGAGCTCGACCATGCCTTGCTGGTGGAGACCGTGGACGAGGTGATTGCGGCCCGGCAGCGGTCGGGCGAGCGCCGGCGTGATCTGCTGGACCGGATGCTGCATCCGGACGACGGCGCCGCACTCGATCCAGAGAACATCCGCAACCAGGTGCTGACCTTCCTCGTGGCCGGCCACGAGACCTCTGTCAACGCACTGAGCTTCGCGCTGCACTTCATCGCCCAAGATCCAGCGGTGGCCTCCCGGATGCGTGAGGAGGCTCGCGGGGTCCTCGGCGACGGCTCCGTCCGGTACGAGGACGTGCCGCGGTTGCGCTACACGCGCCAGGTGATCAACGAAGCACTGCGGTTATGGCCCACGGCTCCGGGTTTCTTCCGCTCCGCCAAAAAGGACACCCAGGTGGGCGGCTACGAGTTCGCGGCCGGGGAATGGGTATTCGTGCTGCTACTGGCGGTACAACGCGATCCGGCCTGGGGTGCCGACGCCGACCGGTTCAACCCGGATCGCTTCGCACCCGAGCACAACCGTAGTCGGGCACCGGAGCTGTTCAAGCCGTTCGGCACCGGCATCCGCTCGTGCATCGGCCGGCAGTTCGCCTTGCACGAGATGACCCTCGCCCTGGCGACCCTGGTGCTGCGGTTCGACATCACTCCCGAACCCGGCTATTCGCTCGAGGTGGAAGAAACCCTGACGTTGCGCCCGAAGGGCCTTCGTCTGCGCTTCACGCCTGTCTGAGTCCGCCCGTCTGCGGCGTCATCCGCTCGATTTCCGCGATGAGCCGCTCAAGGTCCTCACGCGTCAGGCTGGTGGCACGCGCGGCGAAGTGGTGCAGCCCGCGGTCCCGGATGGTGATCCACAGACGCAACCGTTGATCGATGTCGATGTCCCGGCCACCGCTCAGGCGCAGGTAGTCGCGGTCGACCTTGAATGCGTCGCACAGCGCGTCGGTGATGATGACCGGCAAAGAGGTCCGCTCTCCGGAGCGGACCTCTTCGAGCAGTTCCACCGGGACCTGCTCGCCGATGCGCTGTCCGACGATGGTGGCCACCGCTTGCAACGTCAGCTCGGGTTCGTTGCGGTGGTGGTAAAACGCGAGAAGCCGCTCGAGCTTCTGCCCGAGGGACGGGGCCAGGTAGTTCACGGACGGTCCTCCTTCTGAGCTTTGCTCCACTGTGTGACGAACGCGTGCTCTGTCGCTTCGTCGATGTCACCGGCCCGACCCGTCAGCCACCGCAGGTACAGCAGCTCGTGGGCGTCTTCGACAGACGGGGGCTCGGGAGTGCGATTGAGGTAGTCCCCGATCAGCATCTCCACCACCGGATCACCTCGCACCGGTGAGTCCGGTGCCGACTTGCGTTCGAGCTGGGCGATCAACCATGCCCGCAGGATGCGATCGACCAGCACGTCGAAGTCGGTGTTGATCCGACCCAGTTCGGCGACAAGTTCCTGGTCCTCGATCGTCCCCGCCAACCGTTCGTACCGCTTCGCGATGTCGGACAACTCGTTGACCACGGTCAGGGAGAGGGTCACCGAGTCCGCAGCGGCGTTGACCGCACTGGGAGTCGAGCGCCGTACGGACGGGATCTCCTCCAAGGGAGTGGGTTCCCCGCCGGCGAAGGCCCTCGCCGCAGATCCCTCGGTCCACTGCAGACCGGTGTCGAGGCGTCGCAGCGTACGGGCGCTCGGGGAAGCGATGGCGCCTTTTTCTATCTTGCCCGTAGTCACGTCGGACGGCCCGCCGGCTTGTTGCAGCTGGTCGAGAGTCAAGCCAAGCAGGCGCCTCCGCTCGGCAACTATTCGCGCAAAACGCGCCCGCTCGTTTGTCATCGCATCGACCTTACCGGCCAATGTCCGAATCAGACGCCTTCGGTACCTCGAAGGAGCTGGGGCTTTGCGACGCTCCACGTCAACCTTCACCGCCACCTCCTTCGCTAAAGCTGGATCATTTTTTGCTTTTATTTCGAACTCCTCAAGTATATGCTTTGCTTCTGTTTTGCGAAGGGGGATTTTGTGCCGGTCCCGAACCAGGGCGGCCGTCTCGGAGGACCGGGGCCTATGAAGGGCTGTGCGACTCACAGCAGTGCAGCGCCCTGTGGCGTACCGGTTCTGGGGTGCAGGGCTTCCGCACAAGCTCTGCACCCGAGAGCCGGAACGGCGGGGTGATCACTGCGGGTCTTGAGGATCGACTGCTCGAGGGACGGAGAGAGATGAAGGGTTGGGGTACGCCGACTGTGGCCACCGTCGTCACCACGGCTGCGGTCATGGCTGGTGTGGGTGGTCTGGTCCCGGTGCACGCGCAGACGAATTGGCTCGACGGGCTGGTCGATGGGTGCCCGGATCTGTACGTCCTGGGGATGCAGGGCACCACGGAGTCCTCACCGGATGCGCCGGTGAAGGTCGATACCGGGATGCTGTCGAACATCATGGGTCCGATGCTCGACCAGGCCCGTGAGCTGGGCGCGAGCGTCGATCGGGCCTATGTGCCGTATCCGGGTTCGTTCGGGGGCCTGACCCCCGGGGGCTCTGACTCGTACGTCGAGTCGGTCACCGAGGGGGAGGAGAACCTGTCCCTGGCGGCGCAGAGGGTGCTCGAGCAGTGTCCGTCGGCCAAGCTCGCGGTGGTCGGCTACTCCCAGGGCGCTCACGCGGCCTCGAACTTCCTGCGGTCGGTCGGCCAGGGCACCGGAGCGGTGCCGGCCGGCGTGGTCGCGGCCGGTGCGCTGTTCGGCGCGCCGACCCGCAGCGCCGGCTCCGGGCTGTTCCCCGGCACCTCGCAGAGCGCCCCGTCGCCGGTTCCCGGCACCACGGGCGAGACGGTCAAGGCGCTGTCGTCGGTGGCGTTCACCGCCCCGGACGGCGGCGGCATCGGCCCCGTCGCCGATCTGACCGAGGACTACGGCGGCCTCTCGGGTCGGGTGTCGTCCTGGTGCCAGACCGGTGATCTGGCGTGCGATGCCCCGGCGAACGCGCCGATCGTGCGGGCGGTGGTCAACGTCGCCGGGCAGGTCGAGGTCGGCGGTGATCCGTTCGTCGCGGTCGCCACGGTCGGCCGGGCACTGGCCTCGACAGCGTTCACCACCGCCGTCGATGTGGTCAACGAGGACATTGCGGCTCCGAAGAACGCCCTCGAGGCGGTGTCGATCCAGCCGAAGAAGACCATCTCGCAGCGGTTGGCCGAAGCCTCCGATCCGCGGGCCACACCCCCGACCGGGCAGGAAGTGACCGCGGCATTGATGAAGGTCGGGCTGATCGGCCTCAACGCCGCTGTCACGGTCGCCAAGAAGGTGCTCACCCCGGAGACGATCGCCGCGGTCGCGGCGGTCGGGCTGGCCAACCCGGCCGCGGCATTCGGGGTGCTCGCCGCCAAGACGGTCGGTGTGCTGCCCGAGCTGGTTCCGCCTGCGACCTCGCAACGCCTCGTGCGCCAGGCGTTCCAGGTCGTGGCGAACGAGGTCGAGGCCAACCGGGACGCCTTCGATCTGGTGGCGATGACGACGCTGCGCAACGTCGCCACCGAGCACGGCTCCTACGGGTCGGTCCCGGCCACCGCCAGCGGGCAGGCCCCGACACGATTCGTCGCGTCCTGGCTCGCTGCGGCGGCAGCCGACCTCGACGCCGCCACCTCCTCGGCGTCGTCCACGTCCGCGACCACGACGAAGACGGTGACCTCCACGTCGACGGCTCCGAGCACCTCGCCGGCCCCGACCACCACGCCGACCCGGCCGACGACCACCTCCGAGACCGTCTCGACCACGCCGTCGCAGACGGTCGCCTCCACCACCTCGGCACCGGCTGTGACCACGACGCATGTGGTCGAGGCGGGACCGACGGTGCTCGAGCAGGGCGGCGTCTCGGCCGCCGCACTCAACTGATTCCACGCCCCGACACACACGAGAGAGAGAGAAGCGATCATGAGCACACATCGCAGGGCTTCGCGGCTCGCCAAGGCGAGCGTCGTGCCCGCCACGGCCGCAGCGATCGTGGCAGCAGGGTCGGGGCTGGCCTCGGCCGCTCCGGTCGAGCTGCCCTCGCAGGGCGGGGTGACCACCCCGGCCCCGTCCACCCAGGGCGGGACCACCAGCGCCCCGAAGCCGGCCCCGGCTCCTCCGGCCAAGCAGATCTACTGGACCCCGCCTCCGGCGCAGCAGCGTCAGTACGCGCCGCTGCCGGACTACAACTACGACACGAACCGTTACGAGCGGCAAAGCGCTCCGCCGCCGATCGACCCACTGGCGCTGCGGGCGCCGCAGCCGGTCACCCCGGAGCCGATCTACCTCGCTCCGCCGGAGAAGATCATGATCGGCGATATCCACGTCAACCAGCCGAACTGGGTCACCGACGACGACCGGGAGCGCACCAACAACACCGCCGGTCTGATCCGCTCCGAGGTCGCCACCTTCTACACCTCGGTCGGTGTCGATGCCAGCCGTGCCGATCGGGTCGCTGCTGCGCAGATCGGTGCGACGGTGGCCGGTGCCGCGGCCGGCGCTGCGGCCGGGGCGGTGCCCGGCGCGCTGATCGGCGGCACCCTCGGCGGTCTCGCCGGGGCTGCGGCCGGGGGTGTGGTGCCGCTGCCGATTCCGGTGCTGCCCGCGGTGACCACCGGGGTGGCCGGGACCGCGGCGGGCGCAGCGATCGGCGCTGCGGTCGGCGCGGTCCCCGGCGCGGTGGTCGGCGGGGCGGCCGGTCTGGCGGCCGGAACCGCGTTCGGTGCCGGGGACGACGAGGGCCAGCCCATCGAGGTGCAGCTGCCGGATGTGCACCAGGAGGCGCTCACCGAGCAGGCCGATGCCACGGTCGAGCAGTGGCGCTCCTCCGGTCCGGTTGGGCAGGCCGCGGCCGACGCCGTGCGCAGCGTCGTGACCACCGCTCCGCAGGTCGATTCGCAGGTCCGCGAGTGGGTGAAGGTCCAGCCCGGTGGCGAAGGTGTCGTCGCGGGAGCGGACACCGTGCTGACCACGTTCTTCGACGGTTCGGCCGGCACGGCCGCCGAGATGATCTCGACCGCGGCCGCGGACGGCATCGACCCGGCCTGACCTGCCCGAACATCTCGCCGGTGGGGGCGGGTAGCCCCGCCCCCACCACCCGACGACGGAGGACACATTGTCGACCGGCAATCGAGGACAACTCTTCCCGGACGTGACCGAGCGGTACGGGCCGGAGCCGACTGCGAGCGACGAACGAGAGACCGGATCGGTGCACTTCCCGATCCCGGACGAAACCCTCGACGCCGCGGGGGTGCCGGCATCGGACCTCCACCCGGTCGATGCGGCCTGCGTCCCCGAACAGCCTGCTACCGACGACGAGTCGGTCATCCAGACCGACCTCGAACCGATCGTCGCTGCCGAACCCGCAGCCGAGATCTACCCGGCCCCGGTCTATCCTGCCGATCACTCAGCCCACGGCCCTGCCGGATACGACGATCAGAACCCGGCCGACGACGAGCACGGCGGGGCCGGATACGGCGATACGGCGACCGAGGTCGACCCCTATGCAGGCGCCCCGGAGTGGGTCCGCGCCCACCTTCCCCGTGGCCCGCTGATGATCCCCGAACGCACCCGTGGGGGATTGAAGTCCGCGATCGGCCGTGCCCGACCTGCTCGCCCGACCCCTGCCGCAGCTCCGGCTGCGGCTCCGGTCGAGGTCGTCGAGGAGAGGACCGCCCAGCCGGTCACCGACAGCGCCTCTGCGGCCGCGACGGCCCGCCCCGATCGATCCCGCACCTGGATGCTCGTCGGCGGCGGTGTCGCGGTGCTGGCGGTGGTCTCCGCGGCGGTGGTCACCGCAATGACGGGCACCACCGACGAACCGCAGGTGCCGCCGCTGCCCTCGCCGACGCCGGTGTCCTCGTCCCCCACCACCTCGACGTCGACGGTCGCGGCTCCGGCGTGGTGCGCCCCGGTCACCGAGCCCGGCCGGGTCGTCGGCAACGGTCCCGGTGGCCGCGACACCGGCCCTGCGGTGATCCAGGCGTTCGAGTACGCCTACTACGTCGAGCGGGACGGCACGGCCGTCGCGGAGCTGATGGTCCTGCCGGGCACCGATATTCAGTCGTTCATCGACGCCGTTCCGGTCGGGACCGAGCACTGCGTGAGCGTGCTGCCGACCGAGGACCCGAACCGCTGGTCGGTCGATGTGCTGCTCAAATTCCCGCCCGTGGGAGACGAAGGCATCCACAAGCAGTGGATCACCACCCTGCCCGCCGACGGCGGGTTGAAGATCGCGAACGTGGAGAACCGATGAACAACGTTGTCGCACTGCGTCGTAGCCCGAAACTCGAGCAGCCCGAACACCTCTCGACCATCGTGGTGGCCAGCTCCGGCGCAGCGGCGGCGACCACCACCTGCTTCGGCCTGGCCACCGCCCTGCGCCTGGGCCTGGGCGCCGACGTCGCCGCGATCGACGGCACCTTCGGCGGCGGCAACCTGCTCGACCGGGTCGGTGTCGAACCGATCGACCCGGCCCGAGCTATCCGGCAGCTCGGCTCGCGCATGGCCGTCAGCAGCGCCGGGGCCGTCGTCGTCGGCCACGGCGACGCCACGGACACGGCGCTGGTGGACAGCCTGCTCGGCGACCGGCATCTGGCCCGCATCCACGACGTCGGAACAGCGTTGCGCTCGCGGCGTCTGGCCCCGTTGCTCGAGGCCGGGGCCGCGATCGTGATCGTCGCCCCGCCCCGCGCCGAACCGCTGGCCCGGATGCGTGCCGGCCTCGAATGGCTCATCGGCACCTACGGCCGCGGTGTGCTGGCGCGCACGGTGGTGTCGATCTCGCACCAGCTCCCGCACCGCCTGGTGGATCTGGCCCCGATCCGAGAGCACCTGGCCCCACGGGTCGCCGGATTCGTCGAAGTGCCCTTCGATGCGACCTTGGCGCGGCCGGGCACCGTCGATCACCGCCGCCTGTCGGCCGCCTCGATCGACGCCTGGACCGACGTGCTCGACGCCCTCGGCCGCATCGAGGCCGGCCAGCACGACACCGATCACCAGGCCGGGGCGGGGGAGCCGGCATGAACACCCGCGAACGCACCAGCGTCGAGGTGAGGGTCGATCCGTACCCGGTGACGGCGCCCGGACCGGCGGTGTGGCTGCTCGGTGCGCACGGCGGGGCCGGGGTCTCCACCCTCGCCCGGTACTGGGACTTCGCCGGCGACGCGAAGCGCCAGTGGCCGTGCGGTGACGCCCGGGAGACCGAATCGCCGTATGTGGTGGTGGTCTGCCGGGAAACCATCCAGGGCCTGTCCAGCGCCCACGATCTGATCCTCGAGCACCGCAACCGCGGGTTGGCGTGCGAGCTGCTCGGCCTGGTCACCGTCGCGAACGCGCCCGGTCAGCCCCCGAAGGAGGTGCGTCAGCTGCGCTCGATCGTCACCGGCGCGGTGGCTGCGCACTGGGCGATCGGCTGGCACCGCTTCCTGGCCTCGGCGGCCCGGTCGAGCCTGCCCACCTGGCGCGCCCTCGACGGCGTGCCGATTCAGACCAAGGGAGCCGTGATCGCCGTTCCCGAGGACGTGATCGCTGCCGGCGTCGGCATCGTCACGGCACTCCAATCCGCCCTGCCGACCGTGTGGTCGGGGCAGTAGCCAGCACCTTCGAGCAAAGGACATTTGCATGTTCCAGACAGTCGTGGACACCGCGATTCTCGCGCAAGGCGCCGTGAATTTCGACATCAACCCGGAGGTGCCGCCGGGCGCGAACGGCCTGCTCAAGCTGCTGAACTGGCTGCTGTGGGGCGTCACGCTCGCGTGCGTGGCGGCCCTGATCTTCTCGGGCGGGAAGTTCGCATGGGAGAAGTGGCAGCACGGGAGCGGGGACTCACCGAAGATGCTCGTCGGTGCCCTCATCGGCGCGATCGTCGCCATCTCCGCCAACCAGATCCTCAGCGCCGTCACCAGCGCGGCATAAGGCGGGGCGATCGATGCAGGTGTCCGCACAGGGCGTGGTCAGCCCGCCCCCCGACGTCCTCGACGGTCTCCAGACGCTCCTGGGCTACGCGGCCGGGATCGTTTTCCTCCTGTGTGTGGCCAAGGTGATCTTCGTCGGCGCACGCCTGGCCTGGGACCACAAGCACGGGGCCGGACTCGAATCCCCCACCGCCGCGGAGTTCCTGGCGGCGAACATCGGCGCGATCCTCGCCGGCGGCGTGGCCGCCACCCTCGCCACGATCCTGCTGGCCACCGCCCAGGGGCCCCAAGCCCACCAGCTCGGAGGCGGCCATTCCCCGACCGTCATCGACCAGCTCGAACAGCTCCAGCAACAGCAACAGCAACAGCAACCCGACAGCGAGGAGAACGAACGATGATGCGTCGGTGGGCGCGAGCCGCGGTGGTCGCGGTGGCGCTGGTGGCCGTGAGCTGCGGGGGATCGGAGACGACCGAGACCGCAGGGTCGATCACCGACCCGCCGCAGATCAGCCGGTGGGTCACCGTCGGTGGCATCGAGGTGCCGATCGGCACCACCGACGGACCGCGAGGCGGCGAGTGGGAGCCCTTCGCCGGGTTCAGCCACACCCCGCAGGGTGCGGCCCTGGCGGCGATCACCCAGTCGGTGCAGCTCGCCACCGCGTCCGATCGGACCTGGCCGACGATCCTCTCGGGGGTGGCCGCCCCCGGCGAAGGCCGCGACCTGTACGCCGCCCACCGCGCCCTGGTGGAGTTTTCGGGCACCGATCCCGAGATGGTGCCGACCATCGTCGGCTACACCCTCGCCGACTACAGCGACACCGCCGCCACCGTCGATGTCATCCAGCGGTTCTCCGACGACTCGCTCGCCTCCGCGACCACCCAGGTGGTGTGGATCGACGACGACTGGCGGCTGAACCTGCCCAGCAACGACACCGCCACCATCACCGCCCTCGACGCGCTGCCGTCGGAGCTGGTCGATCTCGAGGAGACCCGCAAGTGACCGAACCCCACACCACCGGCCCCACCGGCGAGAAGAACACACCCTCACTCGAGGGCGCCGAGAACGAGCACGCCTCGGCAGCAACGAAACTCACCATCGGATTGGCGGCAGTGGCCGTCATCGTCGTCGTCGGTCTCGTGGTCAGCATCGTGATGCTCTTCCGCGGCGACGACGCCGAACCGCTGGTCTCGCTCGACCCGACCACCGACAACGGGGCCACCGCCCGACTCGACGACCTCCAGTTCATGCCGGAACCCGTCTTCGACAAGACCAACCGCATCATCTACGTCCCGCTCGACCCCCACGGGGTGATCCTCTCCGACACCCTCGCCAGTACGAACCGGCCCGTCGAGCAGGCACCGAGTGGGGTGATGCTCCAGCGCATCCACGGCAACATGGATCTTCCGTTCTCGACCTCCGACGGCCCCACCGGGTTCACCGACAGCGGTGTGGCCACCGGGTTCGCGCGCACGGCGCAGGGAGCGGCGCTCGCCGCGGCCCACTACTTCGGGTATGCGTATGCAGGCGAGAACCGGTTGGAGATGGTCACCGAGGCTGGCCTGGTGTCGGACCCGAAGGGGGAGTTTTCGCATCTGGGGATTGCCGACGACACACCGGCTTCGGTGATGCCGATGGTCAACGTGTCGTTCCATCCCGATCTGACCCTGGTGAAGTTCGGCTACACCGTCGAGCGTCCCGACGGGTCTACCCAGATCGCGGTCTCGAAGATTCCGATGGTGTGGCGTGAAGGCACCGGATGGGTCCTCCAAGCCGATTCCACCGCCCTGGGTATCGAGTACGAACCGCTGTCGGCCGACGGGTGGCAGCAATGGTGGTGAACCGCAGCCTGCTCACCGGCATTCTTCGGCTGGTCGCCGTCGTCTGCGCTGTTGTAGTAGTCGGTATCGGCACGGCAAGTGTGGCATTCGCACAGGACACGGAGCCCTCAGGGGACTCGTCCGGCGGCAGCATCGACAGTGCTGAGGTCGAGGGGCAAGACGACGAGGATTCGAGCCTCAACCCGCTGGAAACCGGCGTCGGAGCATTGACCTGCACATCTGGCGGAATGCTGGCCAGCACGGTAGGTGGCTGGCTTGCCACCCAGATTGCCGATGTGGACATCCCCAGTTGCGCGGATGCGGCCGGCAACGTCGTCGATGCCGGTGTCGGCAAGCTCGAGGAAGTGGCCGGCGGTGTCGCGGAGGGCGCGGTCGAGAAGACCGCGCTGTGGATCGGCAATGCCGGTGTGGCGGTGTTGAAGTTCGCGCTGGGATGGTGGATCACCGGCACCGAGATGGACGGAGGCACCTTCCAGGACACGGTCGCGACGGTCAACGACTACACCTTCTACATCCAGGTCGCGGCCTTGTCGTTGTCGCTGATCCTGCTCGGCGGCCGGTTGGCGCTGGCCCGCTCGGGGGCGATCCGCGACACCTCGGAAGAGGGCCTGAAACAACTGGCCCGCGCTGCGGTGCTCGCCGGGGGAGCCACGACGATGATCGTGCTCGGCACCCGCCTGGCCGATCAGATTTCGGCGTGGTTCATGGACAGCGCGGTCGGTTCCGATCCGTCCCGCCTGGCCGAAGCGATGGTCTCGATCTACCTGTACGCGGGGCCGGCCGGCGTCGGTTTGCTGTTCCTGATCGGCCTCATCGGGATGCTCGGCGGCTTGATGATGGCGTTTTTGATGCTGCTGCGCACCGGCATCCTCGTGCTCATGGCCGCGGCACTGCCGATCGCGGGTGCGGCCGGAGGCACGAAGGTCGGCAGCCAGGCGTTCGAGAAGATGCTGGCCTGGACGATCGCTTTCCTGCTGGTCAAACCGGTCGGGGCGTTCGTGATCGGGGTCTCGGCGATCCTGTTCCTCGAGGCCACCCCCACGATCACCGATCCCGAGAACGGGGACGGGTTCATGGCCCTGTCCGGGGTCATCACCTTGTGCGCCGCAGCCCTGGTGCTCCCGGCCCTGATGCGGCTGATCGTCCCGAACGTCGGCGCACTCGGTGGCGGCGGCAGCGGCATGGCAGCCGCGGCCGGTGCGGCGGCGGTCGGCGCGAAGGTCGGCGGGATGATCGCCACCGGCGGTGCCAGCGGCGCAGCGTCCGGAGCAGCGACCTCGACGTCCACCTCGACGAGCATGGGCACCCCGCCCAGCGGCGCACAGACCGGCGGCGCACCGTCCGGTTTCGGTGCAGCAGGCGGGGGACCGGCCGGCAACCAACAGGGCACCCCCTCCGCGGGCGGTGCCGGTGCGGCTCCGCAGGGCAACTCCTCGGGCACCCCTGGTGGCGGCGGGAACGGTCAGCCCGGCGGCAACACCTCCGGCACTCCCGGCGGCGGATCCTCCGGTGATGCGGCGGCCGCGGCTGTGGTGGCGTCCGGTGCCGGTCAGCAGTTCCACCGAGGGGGCTTCGAGCAGTGAGCGACGAGAAGACCTACAACACCTACGGCAACTGGCGCCGGCCTCGGGAGACCGGCATTCTCGGTGCCACTTTCGGCACCTCGATCGCCGCGATCGCCGCTGCGGCCCTGGTCATCATCACGGGTCTGTTCTTCGGCCTGAAGATCACCGTGCTGCTGGCGATCCCGGTGATCGCCTGCTTCATCCCCCTGGTCATCTCCCGCGACGGGCGGTCCGGTTACGAAAGGGCACTGATGCGACTGCAGTTCTGGCGGGCACGCCGTCGCGGTGAGCACACCTACGCCTCGGGCACGTTCTCCCGCGTTCCCGGGCGGGCGTACCGGCTTCCCGGTGTGCTCGCCGACACCGAGCTGTACGAGGGCATCGACTCGGACGGGCGCACCTTCGGGATGATCCACATGCCCAGCCGGGGTGCCTACACGGTCGTCTTCGACGCCTACCCGCAGGGTGCGGAGGCCGTCGATCAGGACGTGATCGATCACTACGTCGGTAACTGGGCGCAGTTCCTGTCCGCGGCGGGGGAGACCTCGGACATCCTCGCGGTGGTCACCACCGTCGAAACCCTGCCCGAGACCGGCATCGAGCTGTACGAGACGGTGCACCAGAACACCCGCGCCGACGCCCCGCAGCTGGCCCGCGATGCGGCCTACCAGCTCGCCACCGGGCTGACCACGGGCGGGATCCGCCTGGCTGCGCGGATCGCGATCACCTTCGAGGCCCAGACCACCGAACGCAGGCAGGACCCCTCCGAGCAGGCCGTCGAGCTCGGCCGTCGCCTGCCCGCCCTGACGGCGTCGGCGGCACGGGCCGGTGTGCCGTGCTCACCGATGGATGCCGACGAGGTCATGGCGTTCGTGCGCCGCTCCTACGATCCGGCCTCGCTCGTCGATGTCGAAGCCGGCCTGCACTCTGGCGACGGCACCGGCTTGAGCTGGGAGGACTGCGGCCCGCGCACCGCACTCGAAAGCCCGGACGGCGGCAAATACGTCCACGACGGCGCGGTGTCGGTGACCTGGGAGATGCGCGAAGCCCCCAAGGGCGCGGTCACCGAACGGGTGCTGCAAAGGTTGCTGGCGCCGAACGACGCGGTCCCGCTCAAGCGGGTCTCGGTGCTCTACCGGCCGCATTCGGCCGGCGATGCCACCGACATCGCCGACCGCGACTACCGCAACGCGATCGCCGAAGCCCACGCCGGCTCGCTCAAGAACGGCTCGATCGCCTCGGCGAAGTCCCAGATCGAGGTCGCGGCGACCGCGCAAGCCCGGATGGAGCAGGCCCGCGGCGCGGGCATGGTGCGCTTCGGGGTGCTCATCACCGTCACCGAACCGGCCGGCAGCGCCGATGTGCCGAAGATCGACGCCCTGGTCGAGGACCTCTCGCGCCAGAGCCGGCTGACGATCCGCCGCTCCTGGTGCTGGCAGGCCGCAGCGTTCGCGGCCTGTCTCGGTGTCGGGGTCATCGCCCCCGACCACACCACCATTCCCAGCTTCCTCAGCAATTGACACGCAAAGGGCTATAGGCATGAGTGCACGCAACGCCACGAGATCGTCGCGGCTGCTCACCGCGGAGAAGATCGCCAAGACTCTGCTGTCGGACGAAGAGCTCTCCCGCCTCGAAGAGCAGGCCGCCACCGCAACCGGGCTCAAGAAGGCATGGAAGAAAAGCTTGGTCACCCGCCAGTACAGTCGCCGGGCGACGGTGGAGCGGTTGACCCGAATCAACACCGACGGCTTCGACCGCCAGGTCGCCGATCTCGACGCCCGCGGGTTCGACGGGGCCGGCGGGGGCCGGATGTCCACGGTGATGCCCCCGGTCGAATACCGCGGCACGAGTGTGCAGGTCGCCGGGATCTACCCGTGGATCGTCGGCGCGAAGGCCCCGCTGCTGGGCACCCCGCTCGGCCGGCACCTGACCACCGGAGCCGCAGTCGGTTTCGATCCGCTCTACGCCTGGAAGATGAAGGCGATCACCGCCCCGTCGTGTTTCATCTGCGCCCTCAACGGCTTCGGCAAATCCACCCTGCTGCGCCGCATCGCCCTCGGCGACATTGCCCGCGGCACGCTCGTACTCGTTCCCGGCGACGTCAAACCGGACCTGCGGGTACTCGCCGAGCAGGTCGGCGGGCAGGTCAGCGAGGTCGGCTACGGCACCGGCGCGATCAACCCGCTGGGCCGCGGCCCGATCGGCGACGCGATCGTGAGGCTGCCCGCAGGCTCCCTCGAACGGGAAAAAGCCGAGTTCGCGCTGCACGCCCGCCAGCTCAACATGATCTGCGCGCTGCTCGAAATCGTCCGCCGCGGCCGGCTCGAGGACTTCGAGGAAACCCTGCTCGCCTCGGCGATCCGGCTGCTCTACGCACCCGGCTCGCAGTTCGACAACGATCACGCGGCCCGGATCGAGGACCTGCTGACGCTGATCGCCTCCGGCCCGGACGAGCTGAGGGACGACGCGGTGGCCGACACCGACGAGGAATACCGCGGCCAGATCAAACCGCTGCTGCGCTCGCTGCGCGCCTTGGTCAAGGGCCGGTTCGGGGAGACCTTCAACCGGCACAGCACCGTGCGCATCGATATCACCAAGCCGATGGTGGACCTGGACATGTCCTCGGTCCCGCCGGGGGACGAGCTGATGCGGGCCGCGGTGCTGCTCGCCGGATGGAACGAAGCATTCGCCGCCGTCGAAGCCGCCCACATTCTGGTCGACAACAAGGTGCCCGGGGCGAAGTCGATCGCGGCGCACATCATCTTGGACGAGGTGTGGCAGGTGATCCAGACCGGCAGCTCGGCGGTGGCGCGGCTGGATGCGGTGCAGCGGTTGCAGCGGTCGATGGGCGTGGCGATGACGCTGGTCACGCACTCACTGGCGGACTTCGAGAAGGTCGGCGCGCTGGGCATGATCGAACGCTCCCGCGCCCGGATCATCGGCCCGGTCCCCGAAGCCGAACTCGACCGCCTCGGTAAGTTCATGAAGTTCTCGCAGGCAGAACGCGCGATGGTCACCGGCTGGGCCAACGACACCACCTCCTCGGTGGACGAGAAGAAGGCACTGCGCCAAGCCCGTCGCCGGGTGGCGGGGGGAGACGACGGTGAACCGGTGACCGGTACGCGCACCGCGGCCGGTGTCGGGCACTTCCTGCTCAAGCTCGGTGAAGGCGCGACACCGGGCACCCCGTTCAAGGTGTGGGTGCCCCAGGCGGAGAAGGACGCCGGGATTCACGACACCGATGCCCGGCTGCGGGCCGCCGACGAAGACCGGGGCACGGAGTTCGCCGCATGAGCCGGCGTGGCCGTCCCGGCACTCGCCGGTACACCGTGGTCGACGAGCGCACCCGTGAGGCCGCGATCGAGGCGGTCCTTCAGCGCATGCAGGCCGGGGACAGCTTCACCGCCGCTACGCGAGCCGCCGCTGCGCAGCTCGAGGTGGCGGAGACGACGGTGCGGGGCTGGGTCAACCGCTCCGGCCGGCGTCCCCGCCGCACCGAACGCGATGTCGCCGCATTGGAAGCGGAGCTGGCGTTGGCGCAGGAGCTGAACCGGGCGTTGGCGCGCACGCACGGGGTCGTGGCCGAGGGTCTGAGTCTGCGGTGACAGGCAAGGGGGGCACCGGGCTGATCGCGCTGATCCTGGCGCTCGTCCTCGTTCCGTTCTTCCTGCTCCTCGTGCTGGTGATGGGGATCCAAGACGAGCAAGACCGTCAGGCCGGCACGACCTGCCTCGGCCCCGGTAGTGGTCTCGGGTCGGGGGACCGGCTCGCCCCGAGGGGCTCGTTCGTCAAACCGGTCGATCCCTCCGCCGTCACCTTCACCTCCGGGTTCGGTGAGCGGTGGGGGACCCAGCATCAGGGCATCGACCTGGCCGGCGCCGTCGGCACCCCCATCTACGCCTCGGCCGACGCGGTGGTGCGCCATGCCGGCCCCGCCAGCGGGTTCGGGCAGTGGGTGGTCCTCGACCACACCCGCGGCGGTCAGCTCGTCTCCACCGTGTACGGGCACATCGACACCTACAGCGTCGAAGTCGGTGAGCAGGTCCGCGCCGGGCAGCAGATCGCCACCCTCGGCAACCGCGGGGAATCGACCGGCCCGCACCTGCACTGGGAACTCTGGCCCGGCGGCTGGGGCACCGCGGCGGTGGACCCGCTGCCGTACTACGACTCCGCCCCCGCACCGGGACAGTCCTCGGCCGGGCCGACCACGCCGGTGCCGCCGGCCCCGTCCCAGGGGAATCTGGCGCAGCCGTTGCCGCCGTCGGCCGGCTCCGAGCAGGGCCTGCAGGTCGATGCGAAGAAACTCGCTCGGGCGATGCAGCTGCGCTTCGGCGACCGGATCGCGGGCCTCGGCGGCTGGCGCCCAGGCGGTGGTTACGCCACCGATCACACCGAGGGCCGGGCTGTGGATGTGATGATCCCGAACTACCGCTCCGGCGACGGGGTGGCCCTCGGGGACGAGATCACCGACTACGTCCTGGCCAACGCGGCGTTCTTGGGCGTCGAATACGTGATCTGGCGGCAGACCTACTACCCCGCCGGCGGTGCCCCCAGCCTGATGGAGGACCGCGGCAGCGAAACCCAGAACCACTACGACCACGTGCACATCAGCGTCCGGGGGCAGGGCACCGACGAGAGGTTGGTGTCGTGGGGAGCGCTGCCCGGCGGCAGCGGCAACGCCACCGCCGCGGCCGCCGACTGCCTCATCTCCGGCGACGGCGTCGGCGACAGCCTCGCCGACGGCACCGTGCCGGACGAGTTCGCGGTGTGGCTCGAGCGGGCCGGGTCGATCTGCCCGCAGATCACACCGCCGCTGCTCGCCGCGCAGCTCGCCGCCGAGAACGGCTTCCGCCACGGCACCGACGCCCCGGTGTCGGTCACGGGAGCGAGGGGACCGGCGCAGTTCATGCCCGGCACCTGGGCGAGCTACGGCCAGGACTACGACGGCGACGGGAAGGTCGATGTGAACAGCATCGGCGATGCGGTCCTGGCCCAGGGCCACTACATGTGCACCCTCGCCGCCACCATCGACGGCGCGATCGCAGAAGGCACGGTCGCCGCCCCGAACGGACGCACCGAGCTGTACCTGGCCGGCTACAACGCCGGCGAAGGCGCGGTCCTGAACTCCGGGGGCTTCCCGACCGGGCACACCGACTACGTGGTCCAGACCCGCCCCTACGCCGACACGATCCTCGCCGCCGAACCGCAGTACCGGGCGATGAGCAACCAGTGAAAAGAGGTAAGCCCGTGAGGATCACATGCATCACCGTCGCGGCGATGTGCACCGCGGCCGCCGTCGCGTTGGCGGGCTGCGGCAGCGACACCCCCAGCGACCAGCACGTTCATGAGGGCAGCGACGACCATCAGGTGATCGAGCCGCTCTCGCCCCAGCAGATCGACGCCGACGACACCGCGCTCACGGCGATGCAGATGATCCTGTCCTGGCAGCCGGCGATCGACGAGAGCAAGGCCGACGCGCTGATCCGGGCCACGGCGTATCTCGGCGGGGACCTGCTCGCCGTGGCCGAATCCGGCACCCGCGCCGAGGTCCGCCCGGATGCGGACTGGCAGCAGTGGGCGGCGTCGAAGGACGCGGTGGCCGCGACCTGTGTGCGGGCCGACTCGACCCCGGCCGCACCGGCCGGGATGCGCACCCTCGTCATCGACCTGACCTGCACCCAGACGGTGCTGCACGCCGGCGGGCGCAGCACCCGCCTGACCCCACAGCTCTGGCGCACCACCGTCACCCGCACCGACGACGGCTGGCGCCTGACCGACTACCGATACCAGCAGTAGAAGAGGCGCACGACCATGGCACAGACGCGACGCGACCGGCCCCGCACCTCCTCCAGCGCCGACGAGGTGATCCTCACCGCGTTCCCCGCCCTGGTGGTCGCGGCGTATCTGCCGACGATCGCCTACAACACCGGCGGGGGAGAAGACCCCACCTGGAATCCGATCGGCCTGCTGTTCGCCCTGGGGTTCGGGGCGACGAGCTGGCCGGCAGGCGCAACCATCGTCCTCGGCGTCGAACTGGTCCTGCTCGCGGTGCTCGCCGTACTCGTGTGGTGGGCGCTGCGCCGGTTCGGGGTGCTCGAGAACCTTCAGGGCACACGCTTCGAGAAGCAGATCGATCGTCTCGCCAAGACGATGGTCGACCCAAAGGAGGTCGACGAGGCCGACCCGACGTACCTCGCGGCCAGCACCGACCGGCTCGCCCCGGCGATCCCGAAAGATCATCCCGGCTACCTCGGCATCCCCCTCGGGCACACCGTGGTCGGGGGTCGCACCCTGCGGATGACCTGGGAATTCGTGGCGATCGCGTTCGCCGGCGCCCGGATGGGCAAATCCGCCGGCTTCGCGATCCCGGCGATCTGCCACGCCCCCGGAGCGGCGCTGGTGGCCTCCAACCGCGGTGACGTGTTCTCGCACACCGTCGGTCTCCGCCGCACCTGCGGCCGGGTGTGGGTGTTCGACCTGCAAGGGGTGACCACCGGCAACCGGCAGCAGCGGGCGAGCTTCTGGTTCGACCCGCTGCGCACCGTCACCGACCTACCTTCCGCTGCGGCGGTGTGCGGCTACTTCATCTCCGCCGCCACCGACGCCGGCGCCCGCGTCGATGCCTACTTCGACGGCAACGCCCGGGACCTGTTCGCCTCCTACCTGCTCGCCGCCGCCCTGGCCGGCGGGGACATTAGGCATGTAGTCGAGTGGCTGACCCACACCCAGTCGCAGATCCCGCCGGCGGTGCTCGAGCAGCACGGCTACCCGGAGCTGGCGCGCACGATGCGCGGCAAGCAGGCCGTCAACGCCAAGCAGCGCGACGGCTTCTACGACATGGCCCGCCGCTTCCTCGCCCCGCTGGACGAGCCTCGCTACGCCGACGCGGTCCTGCCGAACCGCCGGGTGGTCATCGGCACCGACGCCCACGGCCGGGTCACCGTCACCCCCGGTCAGCACATCCACGACCTGCCGGAGTTCATCGCGGAAGAGTTCGCCCGCCGCACCGACACGATGTACGCGATGTCCAAGGACGGCCCCGGCTCGTCCTCGGCGATCTCGAGTGCCCTGGTCGGGCAGATCCTGAGCTGCGCCGAGGAATACTCCGAACAGCAGGACTCGGAACGGATGCCGCTCCCCTTCACCGCGGTGCTCGACGAGGCCGCCAACATCTGCAAACTCGAGGACCTGCCGCGCTGGTACTCGCACTTCGGTGGTCGCGGGATCATCCTCATCACCTTCTTCCAGTCCCCCTCCCAGGGGGAGAAGGTCTGGGGCCGCGAAGCGTTCAAATCCATGGTCGATGCGTGCAGCGTCATCTGGTACGGCGGGAACGTCGAAGACGACGGGTTCCTGTCCGGTCTGGTCGATGCCGTCGGCACCCACTACGTCGACACCGAATCCCGCAGCCGCCCCGCCGGCTTCCTCTCCACCGGTCAGGCGAGCGTGTCGAGCAGCTGGCAGAAGGAAACCATCTTCGAAAAGCGGGACCTGCGGGCACTACCGAAAACCCGGGCCCTGATCACGATCGGCGGTACTACCCCGATCCTGGTCCGCAAGGCGTTCTGGGGGAACTCCGAGTTCGCCGACCAGATTCGCCGGTCCCAGCGCGAGAGCACGCAGCGTGTCGCTGGGCAGCAGAAGGAACTTCCCGTCGACCTACGGGACCGGTCCGCACCCGCCGCGAACACGCTGGGGATGGAGTCGCAGGACAGCTGCGTTCCGGAGCCGGCCACCGGGGCGCCGACCGACAAGTCATCTCGTGCCGATTCTCTCTTCCACTCCGAATTCCTCGCGAAGGACTGACCATGGTTGATCTCGCACCAGCCGGCTCCGGCGCATGGGATGCAGGCAACGACGCGCTCGACGGTGAGGACGTCGAGGACGACCTCGAACCCGCGGATGAGTTTGAGGACGACACACCCGAGAAGGCTCGCAGCGAACCCAAGTTCGCGAACGTCGTGGAGTTCGTCCAGGGCTTCTTCCTGCCGGTGATCCGGCGCAGGATCAGCGACAACGACGGCGGCCTGTCCTGGGACCCGCGGTGGTGGGCCTACCCCGAGGTCGTCGCCCGGCTGACCGCTCTGCACCAGGCATGGGAAGAAGCCCGGGTGTCCGACTCCGCCTCGGCGATGTCCTCGTGGTGGATCCAGCACCTCGAACCGCACCTGCGGGTCATCCTCGACGGTGACACCGGACCGATGGCCAACGCCAAGTCCGAACGCAGCTTCATGGGCTGGCCGGCCATGCCGGCCGATCCCGTACCCTCAGCCGTCCTCGACGCAATCTTGAAGCAGAACGACAGGTGAGAGCGCTGAATTTCTTGGAGGCCCATCTGACATCGGTTCGATATCCGAACCGATCGTGCACCGTCCAGCCGCCGATTCAGGATTTGACATCATCAATTCCTTAGCAGCGCTCTCAGAGGATGGATCCGAATGCCCGACGTGTCCCAAGTGAACGACCCCAGCTCATCGCGCACACGACGGCAGTGGTTGGACAGGAGGTGCAGTTCCGTCGACCCGCAAGCACTCGAGAAGCACGAGAAATCGGTCGTGGCACCGGACCACCCGATGCCGGGCCTCCACGGTGTGCTGGCGGTACTCGTAGGGTTCTTTGTCTTCGGCTATGGACTGCAAAAAGGCATCCCCCTTGTTGACGGCCTGGCCGTGCTCCTGGTGTTTGTGGGAGTGGCCCTGCTGGCACTGGTTACGTTCGGTGTGGCTGCGATCGTGCCGATCATGCTCATCGACTGGGTACAAGCGGAGAGCAACGGCCGCTGGGCTGGAGGCGACCTACATCCCGAGGCGCGGAGTGCGCGGCAGGCGATGGCCCTGTCGATGGTGATAACGGACAAGATCCGAGCCTCCTCCGCATGGACGTCAAAGGTGTTCGACGAGCACCGGGCACGGATCGATCTGGATGCCGCGCAACGGGATATCGTCAAACGGGCCGCCCGAATCGACGCCGCGGCGGCGCAGCTACCCAAGGGCATTACCCAGGCCAGTTCGGAGGTTAAAGCGGCGGCCGCACCGCACGTACACGCAATGTCCGTTGCCACCGACGCGCTGATCGGTCGGGTTATGGCACTCGACAACTACCGGACTGAGACCGATCGCCTCGCTGCCCTGCTCGAGGACTTGGCACGCACGGAACGGGAAATGAAGACCCTCCACAGGATCGACGCGCTCGATCCCAACATGTTCGACGAGCTCTACCGCGATGCGGGCATTAACGACTGGCACGCCGACCAAACGCAAAGCAGCGCGAGCAAGGTCGCCGAGATGCACCGCGCCGTCCAATGCCAGGTACAGGCACTAAGAGAGCTGTCCACCGCAGCTAGCCTGCCTATTGCGATCTCCCGGAACTGATCGACCGTCAGCAGCGGATCACGAGGGGGGCCTGGCATACCTGAGCCCTGACACACACCGCCACGCTGCCGGGACCGCCCGGGTCACGTAAGAACGCTCGCCGGCTCGGACAGCGGAGTTCTCGGTGGGGTCTGCTGCAAACTTCTCTGGAGCGTCCGGTCCCTATGTGTCGGAGTGCTCTGTCGCGGACTCGTAGTTGAGGACGCCGTCGCAGCGGGTGGCGACCCGCTGGATCAGTTCGCCGCTGGTGTAGTCGTCGACGAGCAGTTCGACCGAGTGGATTTCGGCGGTGAGGGGGTGGTCGAAGGCGGCGCGGGCATTGGCCGCGCAGATCGTGCCACCGCCGTCGTCCGGGTACAGGGCAGCGATGACCACGGCAGGGGTGAACCGACCACCGAGGCCGTCGTCGGAGTGTTGCCGACCGTCCCACCAGCGTTGCTGGGCTTGCTCCTGGGCGCGTTCGCGGGGGACTTCGACGTCGATGATGGTGAACCGGTCGTAGCCTGCTGCGCCGAGTTGCCGCAGCAGGCGTTCACCGAGTCCGGGCCAGCTGAAGGTGCCTTCGATGACGATGTTCTCCCCGCGCTGCATGCACACCTCCTGCAGGGCGTCGAGGATCTTCGTCGATTCGGTGTGCACGAGGGTGGCGAGTTCGCGGGGCATGACGGTGCCGCCGTCGGGCAGGGTCATCTCGAGGATGCTGCGGTAGATGCCGGTGTCGAGGGCGTCACGGATCAGGTAGTCCTTGACCCGGTCGGCGTCGAGGACTCGCCAGCCCTGCCCGGCGAGGCCGTGGCGTTTGATGCTGGTGGACTTGCCGGCACCGGGCACACCGGCGGTGGCGAGGGCGCAGAACTGCCCTTCGAGGACGACAGTGTTCTGTTCGGCGAGGTAGCTGTCGATGATCCGGTCCACTGTGCGGCGTCGGTGCGGATCGGTGGCGTAGAGCCGGTGGGAGGCGGTGGCGCCGTTGCGGTCGAGGGTGCCACCGCCCGCGCACATGCGCTCGAGGACTGCTGCTGTCGCTGCCCGCAGATCCGCCACTATGCGCGTCCCGCGGCTTCTCGCCGGGCGGCGGTGACTCGCAGAAGATGCCGGTAGTCCTCGTCGGAGAGCAGGTCACCGGCGCGTTCGATCTGGTCCCAGGTGCCCGGCAGGTAGACCTCACCGGTGGGATCGGTTTTCCCGAACGTGTAGTCCCACTTCTCGAGTTCGCGCATCATCGCCGCGTGGTCGATCATCCCCACGGCGTATTCGAGGAGCACCTCCCGTGGGCTGCGCTCGCACACTTCCGGGGCGAGCCGTGCGGTTTTGGCCAGACGGCTGACCTCGGGTTGTTCGACGCCGATCTCTTCAGCGATGCGACGCTGCGTCCATCCGGCCTTGACGGCGTCGTGGACGGCGCGAAGCTTGAGGATTTTCGCGAGTTCGTTGCGTGCAGGTACCGCTCGCAGTCGGCGTTCGATCTCCGGTTCGAATGCAACTGACACAGAAACCGCCTCCTCAACTGGTATTATACGAAATTGTATCAGCCTGGTTCCTATGTGTCCCTGCCGTAGGGGCACCCATCCACTGTCCAGCCCGACCACGCGGCACACCGTCTGCAGCAGCCCGCACGTTGCAAGGACATCAGAGCGCATCCCGAGACCCCGGCGTGCCACGAGGCCGACAGAGCGAACGTGGACGCGAACGTCGGGTGCAGTCAGTACCCGACTGCCATATCCGGGCCGCGTTCGATCCCCAGCTCGGGGACGAACGCGACCTCGTTGGTGCGGTCGGGTCGGCGTTCGATGTTGAGCATCTCGGTCACCGACCGGGGATGACCACTCATCGCAGCACCGATTGCCGACAGCAACTCTTGGTTGAGCTGGTTCATATCGACGGGGGAGAGCGGCGGGGCCACCTCGTCGTCGCCGTTGACCGGGCCGATCGCGGAGGCGATGCCTCGGCCGGCCGTCTCGAGTACGGACCCGAGTTTGTCCAGTTCGGTCCGGGCATCCACCGCGGCTTCCTCGTTGACGCTGTCGGTCTGCGCTCCCGGGGTTTGTTCCTCGCTGCTGGATGCCACGTCGTGGGAGACCGAGGTTGGCTCGTCGGCGGTGAGGTGTTCGCGGGACAGGTCGGCGAGCTTGTCGAAGGGGGGCAGGCTTCTGACCGCGACGTAGCTCAGTGCCAGGGCGCCGGCTGCGTCGAAGGCGCGCTTGTCGGTGTCGTGGTCGGCGGCGGCACGTTCGCTCATGCGCCGGTCGATCTCCTGCGGGGGCATCTGGGCCTGGACGTACCGGGTTTGTTCCTGCCGGTACTGCTGGGCACGCCTCGCGTCGAGTCGGGCTGCGTTGTCCTGCGCGAGCTTCTCCCACCTGCGGGCTGCGGCGGAGTTCTCGCCGCCGAAGTGTCGCGCTGTCGCGGCGGCGGCGAGGATCTGCACGGTCGTCTGCGTTCCCGGCGATCCGCGGAATGCGCCGAGGATGGTCTGCATCGGCTGCGGTCGGGGAGCGAGCCGGCCGTGGCTGCGTTCGGTTTCGACCTTGCGGATGAAGGCCGCGACATCGACCACATCCTGTCGGGCCCGGACCGGTGCCGGCCTGGGTCGTGGTTGTTGCCGTGTACCGGATGCGGTCGCTGGTGGATCGATGTGTGCGGCGGTGCCCTCGGACGAGCGGGGGCGGCTGCGGCGGAAGCGGCGGGTGCGTTCGGTGTCAGCCATCGGCGGGTGTCCTCGTTGTTCTCGACGTTGTTCTCGACTCGGAGCGAGCGGGGGTCGGCATCACATCTCCACGTCGGGGCCGGACTCACGCTGCGGGTGGTCCAGCTCGGAGTGTGGGGTCGCCGACGGTGGTGGTGTCGGTTCGGGGCGGGTCCGGTGTGACTCGGTCGGTGTTCCCCCCTGGTCGCGTCGGGCGATTTCGGTGTCGATCTGGCCGAGGATCGTTTGTTCGGCGCGCAGTCCTTCTTCGAGTCGGGTGATGCGGTCGGTGACCCGGCCGATCGCCTGGTTGTCGATGGCGCGGGCACGGTCGTGGCGGGCAGCTGCGGCCCGGTTGAACTGTGCGGAGCGTTCGATGATCGGCCAGTCCCGCTCCGGCGGCGCTGCGGCTTCAGTCTGCGACACCGCAGCGGTCGCGGCGGTGAGCTGCTGCGTGGTCGCATCCGGGGAGTTGCGCAGTGCGTCGAGGTGGGCGCGGGCAGCGCGCACGGCCTGGATCTGCCGAGACTGGAGTTCGACGTCGGCGACCCGTTGATCGACCGCCGAGACGGCCGAGTCGGTGCCGCTGACGCGGGCGAGTTCCTGCTTGGCCAGGGCCAGCAACCGTCGATCCTCCCCGAGACGTTGGACGCTGGATCGGCGCGCAGCACTGAGTTCGGCGTCGGTGTAGCGGGCATACGGGGAGGCCGGCTGCGCCGATCCCCGTCGCGTCGACGGCGGTGCGGTCAACCGTTCGAGGCGGGAGGCGATCGCCTCGCGGCGACCACCGCTCAGGTAGGCGAGTGGGTCGTGCTCGTCGTCGGGAGCCCCGGCGAGCACCCGCGAGACGGCGATCTCGCGCACGGTCGTGTTCCACAGTTGCACCCGGCGCGGATCGTCTCCGGGCGTGCCGACGGCGGCGAGCCACGGGGCACTGCGTTCGATCGCGGTAGTGGTGTAGGAGTCGATGAACGCGTGCATCTGCTGCTGCTGGGCGCGGGCGTAAACGGCGAGGATCGGGTCCATCTGCGCGGCGGCGTCGGACAGGGCGGGCACCTTGTAGCGCGCCACCTCATCGTTCCGGGTGCGCGGCAGAGTGGGTCCGTCGGTGGGGGAGATGCGGTCCTTCAATGCCGTGGCCAGGACACGGCCGGGGGCGTTCTTCCCGTCATCGAGATCTCCGGCCGTGCCCTGCTCCCGCATGACTGCAATCGCGTCGCGCAGCAGCCCCGTGGTGTCCCACCCGAAGGTCTCCGATTGCGCGACGCAAGTGACGATCGTGTCCCAGCCGCCGAGGTCGTGCACCCACGCGAACTGCCGCTCGGTGAGCATCTCGCCCAGGACCCTTTCGGTGTAGTCCTCGTACAGGGCGCCCACCGCGAGGTGGTAGGTGCGGGTCAGGCGCTGCCAGGACGCCGCTTCGCGCTGCTGGTCCTCGATCATCTGATGGACGGTGCGCTGCGAGCCGTCGCGGGCGACGATCGTGCGCAACAGGCCGAGCGCACCGGGGTGCTCGTCGGGCCGGTGCTCGAAGTCCCAGTCGGGCAGCTCATCCTGGGCGGCGTAGACGAGGTTGGTGTTCTTCCCGCGCGTCATCGCCACATACAGCGACTGCCGGTCCATGTTCGACGCGGCCAACACGTGGCAGCTACCGACGGTCATGCCCTGGGAGCGGTGCACGGTGGTGGCGTAGCCGAGGTGCACGTTGTCGGTGAGGTAGTCGGCGGCGACGGTGACCTCGCCGCCGCTGATGTTGTTACGCAACCGCAGTGAGCCGTCGTCGCCGATCGCGGCGACGGTCCACAGGTCACCGTTCTTCACCCTGCCGGCCCTCGTGCCGTCGGCGTGCTTGACGACGTACTTGGAATTGTTCTTGCGGGTGACCACCACGTCCCCGACCGCTGCTTCGAGTCCATCGGCGAGCACGATGCCGGGACCGGACACGACGCCGTTGGCCCGGTAGTAGCCGGCGGCCTTCTCGTTGAGTGCGCGCACCAGGTCGTTGGTCGGCGCGACCATCAACGCGACCCGGCCGGCTTCGACGTCGGCGACATAGGCGTCGAACACCATGTCCGCCAGCTCGTGCGCCATGCCCTCGCGGATGCGGTCGTTCTCGCTGTACCAGTCCAGGGCCTGCGCATCACCGGAGCGCAGCAGCAGGCTCGCGTCGGCCTCGCCGTCGGTGGCGAAGCGGTGCACCCTCTCCAGGAACGGTGCGCCCGTGCGCTCGGCCAGATCGCGCAGCACGCCACCGGCTTCGACGGAGGCGAGCTGCTGCGGATCGCCGAGCAGTCGCACCACGGCCCCGGCGTCGGTGGCGATCTTCGTCAGGTCCGCGAGGTCGCGGGCCGAGGCCATGCCCGCCTCGTCCACCAGCAGCAGACTGTTCCTCTCGATGCCGGTCGGGATGCCGGCCCGGTGGCGGGTGAGCACCTCGGCGATGGTGCGGCCCTGCACCTCGATCTCCTCCCCGAGCACCTCCGCGGCCCGGGCCGACGGACCCAGGGCGACGACCTTTCCGTTGACGGTCTCCCAGGCACGGGCGATCACGGTCGCGGCGGTGGTCTTGCCGGCGCCGGCCGCACCGACCGCGACGGCGACCCGCTTCCGTGCGGTGAGGAAGTGTTCGATCATCGCGATCTGGTCGGCCCCGAGGCAATGCCCGGACCTGCGCTCGGCGCGCCGCATCTGTCTGCGGATCACGAAGTCGGAAACGGTGCGATCGTCGTCCAGGTCGGCCTGGTCGCGCATGAACGCCTCGGCGTCGAGGACCGCTTGCGCGGTGTAGCGCATGTGCGCCCGGTCGACGTCCTGCATCCGAATCAGACCGCGTTCGACCCGCTCACCGATCCGCTCCGGGGCGTGGTAGACCTCGGTGAAGGTCGGCAGGCAGTAGTCCCGCAACGCCAGTTCCAACGCACCGTCGTGGGCGGCGCGCAGGTCGGCGTCGGAGGCGAAACTGTACTCGCGCAGTCGGCGCTCGATCTCGGCGGTGAGCGAGAAGACGGTCCACGACCCGGCCTTACGCGAGAGCGTGTCGGTGACGTCCTGCACGAGAGCCGGGATGTTCTCGGGCGCGAACACCGGCCGAGTGTCGCGCTCGTTCTGCACCGAGTCCACGAGCTGGTGCGGATCGTTGCCGGCGAGCAGGGCCTCGGCGCGCTGACGCCATTCGGTCCGCAATTCGGCAAGCGAACGCGGCGGGTTCTTGGCGTTGCGGGTATCGAGGGTGGCCTGTTGCGCCTGGGCGTACTGCACCGTCTTCGGCGGATTCCTGCCGTACCTGTCCTTGTACTCGCGGGCGAGTTCTTCCTGCCGTGCCTCGATCGCGGAGCGGCGGGAGAACTCATCGATCAGCGTCAGCGGGATGCCCTCGACCTCGTAGACCGGCTGTTTTCCGACCGGGGTGTCGGGTCGGGGAGCGAAGGTGACCCCGAGCGTGCGGGCCACCAGATCGGCGACGCGGGTGTTGTACTTCTCCGACGCCGCGACATTCGCCTTGTACAGCACCGACCCGTCGATGGTCGTCCACTTTCCCTCGGCGAGCACCCGATTGAGGATCGCGCTGTGGGTGTGCAGGTTCGGATCCCCGGCGCGGTTGTCGAAGTGATCGAACCGGGCGATCAGCAGTCCCTCGGCCTTGACCTTGTGCACCCCGCCGGCGCCGCGGCGGGTGTAGATCACCTCGTCCTCGATCCACGCCAGCGCCTCATCCACGGCCTGCCTGTGCGCCTGCTCCACGGCGGCCTTCACCCGTTCGTCGCCGAGACCCCACAGCAGCGAAATCGACTTCATCGGGGTGAACACCAGGTCGTAGCCGGCCACCGGCTGACGCACCTTGCCGTACTGCTCGACGGCGAACGCGAGCACCTCGGCGTCGCCGAACAGGTCCGCATTCTCGCCCCGCTCGCGCCGCAGATGGGTGCGGGCGGTGGAGAGTTGGATCGCGCGCTTGGCCTCGGTATCGGGATAATCGCCGTGTTGCGCCTTGTACGCGGTGCAGCGTTCCTCGACGTCGTTGACGTACTCCTGGCTCTGCTGGAACCACGAAAACGACCGACCGAGAGCGGTGCTTGCGGACCAGTCGAGGCGCTCCGCAAGCGTCGACCCCGTCCCCGGCCGGGTCGCGAAGGCGTTCGGGGTGCGGGCGGCCCCGAACACCGATCGCATCGCGTCCTCGGTGACTTCCGTGCCGACCTCGACACCGACCTTCTCGGCCAACTTGCCGCACCACACCCCCGGCGGGGTGCCCTTGGCGACGTAGTAGTCGACCGCATCGGCCTTGCGGGTCTCGGTCGCATCGCCGGCCGCCACATGCTTGGTCAGATAGACATAGCCGTCCCCCGCTTGGAGCTTGTGGACGGTCATCACGGGAGGTGATCATGCCACGTGGCAGCTTTAGTGCATGAGGTGTGTAGAAGTTTTGGGGCTGACCACAGGTCAGCCCCAGCGTGCCCAGAACCTCGACGGTTCTGGGCACGTGACGGGACTGCCGACGGGGGCAATAGGGGAGGGGTCCGGCGGGAAGAGAGACCAGAGTTGTGAATTGACACGACGACACGGCTGCCGAGTGGGAAGCCGTCCGGAACCGCGGCGAGCCGATACACTCGCGGGCCATGGCCACGTCTTCGAAGGCGGCAGCGCGCCGCTCCCTGCGCCCGCACACCACCCCGAACGTGCGCGAGAACCTCCGGCGCGAGAAAGAGCGGTTCCTCGCACGCCAGGCCGAACTCGAATCATTGGCGGCTCCGATCAACGATGCTGCGGCGAAGCTGGCGAAGCTCGACGCAGTGCTCGAGTCCCGGGCGGCCACGCCGCAGCGCAAGATCGAGCAGCTGGAGAAGGCGCGCGATCGGCGCATCGCGAAGATTCAGCAGGAGTACGCCACCAAGATCGAGGCCGTGCAGGCCGAAGCGAAATCGGCCGGCACCCACCTGACCCCGGAAGAGCAGCAGCAGGAATTGTCGCTGCTGCGTGAGTACGCGTCGGCGATCGTGGCGTTCAGCGAGAATGCGTCGGCGGGCGAACTGGCGCCGCTGCTGGGCGTGAGCACTCGGGAAGCGAAGAAGATCATCGGCCAGGCCAAGGATGACCTGGCCGCGTCCGGTGTCGTCGCCTCACCTGCGACGCCCGCCCCGGCGCCTGCCATCGACGACAAGCAGCCGGTGACCGCAGCGTCATGACCCGGCGCCGATTATGAGAGCCGACAGCGAGCCATCGCTCGACTTCGGCTTCCCGGATGTCGAGGTCGAGTACGTCGCCCTGGAGGCGTCGGAGCATCCGCGGCAGGGCCGGAGGGTGGACAACGCGTTGCGGCCGTCGACGGCGAACGTGGCGGCGTTCTGGGCGAAGGGCGTCACGTCCCCGACGTGTTGGTACTGGGTCGGGGCGATCAGCGCGCCCGACGGGTACGGGCGGTTCAACTTCCAACGCGCCAACCGGCAACGCACGATGCTCGCGCATCGCTTCGCGGTGGAACTGGTGCACGGGCCTCTCGACCCGGATGTGGTGTGCGAGCACCAGTGCAACGAGCCGCGTCTATAGGGCGCTACCGTTGGCGGCCATAACTGCTCTCACCCCCCGTCCATCGAGTTTGGCGAACGGGAGGTTCTCGTCGATGGAGAGCGCGGCGGCCACTCCTGCGGCGTGTCCGTATTCGAAGCACTGGGCCGTGACCCGGGCCGAGGCGAGCGCTTCGTGCTCGGCGCTGAGGCATCGGCCGGCGACGATGATGTTCTCACCAGTCAGAGGAACCAGGGACAGGTAGGGAACGTCGTAATAGTCGTCGAGGAGCCAATGCAGGTTCGAGCCTTTGCTGTCGTGCAGTTCGATGGGCCAGGGGACTCGGCAGATGCCGTCCTCGCGTTTACGTGCCTGTAGTACGTCGTCGTTTCGGAGGGTTTCGTGCCCGACGATGCTGCGGGTCTGTCTGATTCCCACCTCGATGCCGGTGTCCTCCAGATAGCTCGATGCGCAACCGGGAATGTGTGCGCGGAAGAAGTCGGCGTAGGCGCGTGCCTGCAGTCGTCCCACGACCTCGCCTTCGGTGAAGTCCTCGGGATCGATGACATTGAGTGCTCGGCCGTCCCTGCCGTCGATGCGGGTTGCGTTGACCATCAGTTCGTTCGGTCGCGGGGTGCGGAAGACCCAGATCTTCGAGCGAGGCAGGTTCGCACCTGCGGTGCGCTGCTGTTCGATCAGCGCGGTTACCTCCGGGGGACAGATGGTGTCCGGTCCGTAGTAGCGCTCGAACTCGTCAATGTCGACGTCGGCAAGCCGGAAGAACATTGTCGGGTTCTGGATGCGTCCGTCGGCACCGAAGTAGTAGGCGCCGTTGGCGCGGGCGACAACCGCCGCGTCGCCGGAGGCGTCGATGGTGCGCTGCGCGAGGACGACGCTGCGGCCGGCGTTGGATTCGAGTACCGCCCCGGCGTATCGGTCACCGTCCATGACGACTCCGGCGACCGCTGTATGAAACAGGATGCGGACCCCGGCGTCCTCGAGAAACGCATCGGCCACCTCGGTCCACATGTGCGGATCGTGTGCACTGGTGAAGGTCTTGCCGTACAGCTGAGGATCGGTCAGACCTCCTCGGGCAGCGAGGGCGGCGCGGAATCGTTCGGTGAATCCGTACACCACCTGCTCCGGCTGCTGCGGATGCGCAGTGGCGTAGTACATGCCGCAGATCGTGCCCGACATCCCGGCGACGGCGGCTCCCCCCGCGAAACCGTACTTTTCGACGAGGATGACGCTCTTCCCCGCTTCGGCGGCGGTGGTGGCGGCAGCGACGCCGGCAGCCCCGGCACCGACAACGAGTACGTCGACCTCGGCGAGCACGGGAAGATCGTTCTGTGGTGGATAGATCGCGGGGAGGGCCCAAGAGGGCGCCACACCGGAAGCGGTCGTACTCATGGAGGACAACACCTTTCGTCTGTTCGGTGGTCGCTCGGCGACAATCCGCGAGCGAGGTCGGGCCTCGGCTGTCAGTGCGTGCCCTGGCGGAGCAGATAGCGCTGGACCTTGCCGCTGGAGGTTTTCGGTAGCTCCGCAACGAAGTGGACACTGCGTGGATAGGCGTGAGCAGCGAACTTCGTCTTCACCAAGATCTGGAGTTCCTTTTCGAGCTCGTCGGAGCTCTCGGTGCCCTGGTGGAGCACGACGAATGCCTCGAGCACCTCGCCGCGCAGGTCGTCGGGTGCGGCGACGACGGCGGCTTCGACGACACTCGGGTGCATCACGAGCACGCTCTCGACGTCGAAGGGGCCGATGCGGTAGCCGGCCATGATGATCACGTCGTCGTCTCGGGCGGAGAAGAAGAATCGACCGTTCTCGTCGGTGTGCCCGGCGTCGCCGGTGAGATACCAGTGGCCGTCGGGAGTGAAGCGTTGTGCGGTCTTCTCCGGGGCGTCGGTGTAGCCGGTAAACCACATCAACGGGCTGTTGCGCACATCGATCGCTACTCGTCCCGGAGCCCGCGGTGGTGCCGGTGTATCGGAGTCGGTGTCGAGGACGGCGCACTGCCAGCCCGGCAGCACCGCTCCCATGGAGCCCTCGTGGACCTCGTCACGAAGAGCGTCCGCCCACGCGTTGGCGATGAACATTCCGTGTTCGGTCTGGCCGTAGTGATCCCGCACGACAACATTGAGATGGGTTCGGGACCAGGCGATGACGTCGGGAGTCAGCGGTTCTCCCGCCGAGGAGGCGCACCGCAGCCGTAGTGTTGCGGGAATCGCGGTGGGGTCGGCCAGCAAACTGCGGTAGACGGTGGGTGCGGCAGTGAAGTTGGTGACGCCGAAGCGTTCCATCACCTGCCAGACCAAAGGTGCAGAGAATCCGGCGTGCAACAGGATGCTGCGAGTTCCGGCGGCAAGCGGGCCGAGAATCGCGTAGTACAGCCCGTAGGCCCATCCGGGGTCGGCTGCATTCCAGAACACGTCGTCCTTGCGGACATCGAGACCGAACTCCAGGTAGGCGTGAAACGAGGCAAGCGCTCGCAGCGGAACCGGAACGCCTTTCGGGGAACCGGTGGTCCCGCTGGTGAACAGCTGCACCAGCGTTCCGCCGCCGCCGACGACAGCCGCCGTCTGCGGGATGTTCACATCGTCGTAGGCCGCTACGAGGCCCGCCAGATCGGGCACGCCGGTGTCGTCGGACGCACCTGAGACCACGACCCGCCACGGCGGTGAGGCAGGAATGTCGTCACCGACGGTGAGCTTGTGCAGCTGGTCGGCGTCGCAGATGATGACCTTCGTGTCGCTGGCGTGGAGTCGATCGGCGATCGCCGGAGAGGCGAAGGCAGTGAACAGCGGGACATGGATCGCGCCCCGACGCCAGATACCCAACAAGGCCACGACGAGGTCGGCCGATTTACCCGTCAACGTCGCGACGTGGTCGCCGGGCCCGACACCGAGTTCAGACAGTGCCGCTGCGAACTTCGTGGACTGATCGCGAAGCTGTCCATAGGTCAGATCGGTGGAAGACAAGTCGGGTTCGACGACGGTGAACGCGACGTCGTCGGCCGGATGCCGGTCGCACAAGAGTGTCGCGGCGCACGCGGTCGATGTGTCGTAGTGGTTCAACAGCTCGTGCACGCGTGCTGCAGGATCGGTGATCATGGGGGTACTCCTTGGGCCTGGGTGATCCGGCCGACGAGGTCCCGGCGGCAAGGACAACTCAGCGGGTGGGCACCGAGTTCGTGTTCTGTGCCGCGGCTTCTTCGACGGGGAAGTCCTCGATCAGATCGCTCGGCCTCAGCAGTACCAGCGCGACGACCGATACGAGTCCGGTCAGCGCGAAGAAGTATGCGGGAGAGGTGATGCTGTCAGTTTGCGAGATCAAGTAGGTGGCGATGAACGGGGCGCTGCCTCCGAAGATTGCTGTTGCCAGGTTATAGCCGAGCGCGACACCGGTGGTGCGGATGCGGGTGGGCAGCAGTTCGGTGATCAGAGCGGTCGTAGAGGAGTTGAACAGTCCGAAGAACACCGCCACAGTGATCAGCAAGGCCAGGAAGACCGGACGTGATCCGTGGTCTGCCGCGATGAACATGGCGACCATCGCCACGGTGGCTGCGATACCCACCGGCAACAGGAACTGTCGTCGTCCTATCCGGTCGGACATCATCGCGCCGAACGGCATTACCGCGGAGACCAGTAGACCGGCGCCGAGGATCCACCAGAACACATCGCCGCTACTGAAGTTCAGGTTCTTCGTCAGGAAGCTGCTCATATAGGTCAGCACGAGGTAGAAGATCGAGCTGTGGAGGGTGCACACACCCAGCACCAGCAAGACAGGACGGACGTATCCACGCAGTTCACGTACGGGTGTCCGCGATGCCTCGTTACGCTCGGTGATGGCCTGGAACTCCGGGCTTTCTTCCAGCTTCAACCGGATGATCAGGGCGATCACGCCGAGTGGTCCCGAGAGCAGGAAAGGGATTCGCCAGGCGCCGTCGTACATCTGCTCGGTCCCGAGAGCGAACGTCATGCCGTTGGCGATGCCGGCGCCCAGTAGCAAACCGAAGATGGCGACCACCTGCGACCAGCAGGTGGCGAAGGCACGCTTCTTGGGGCGGGCGAACTCGGACAAGAAAGCGGCGACGGTCCCGTACTCGCCTCCGGCCGAAAGCCCTTGGAACAGGCGCGCCAAGACGAGCAGGATCGGTGCGGCGATCCCGATGGTGGCGTGGCTGGGTATCAGGCCGATCATGCACGTTGCGGTCGACATCATGACCAGCGCGACGACCAAGGCGGTTCGTCTACCCACCCGATCGGCGAGCGGCCCGAGGATCAGGCCACCGATGGGACGTGCGAAGAAACTCAAGGCGAAGACCGCGAAACTGCCGAGCAGATTTGTCAGGGGGTCGTCGGAGGCGAAAAACGCGGCGCCGACGTAGATGGCAAGGAATCCGTAGACGCCATAGTCGTACCACTCGATGAGATGCCCGCTGATCGCTCCGGCGAACGCTCTGCGCGTGCGTTTCTGGTCGAGAGCTGGGTTCATATCCGTGCGCCTTCCTCGGGCTGGATGTCGCTGGGCGCCCCCACGCCACGCAGCGGTTCTATATTTGTAATATTCCGAAAATATATCAGCAGACGGTGTGTGGCAAGAGTCACCTTCGTTCTCGGCGGGAAGCGTTGCACATCCCGAAGGTCGCGCCGGGGGCGTTTCGATCGTGGACTCGGCGGAGGTGTCGGACCGAACAAACCAGCGCTGACGCTGAAGGATTCGCATCGGCAAATGGTTGCCCTGGAGGCCGGATCCTTCTATATTGCTGATATGCCGACAATATATCTAATGTTCGCGAAGCGAGCCGTGCCCCTCGTTTCGGAAGGAAACCGACCGTGACCACAGGAGCAGGAGCGCTGTCCGGGATCCGTGTCGTCGACCTGTCCCGACTCTCACCCGGCCCGTACGGCAGCATGCTGCTGGCCGACCTCGGCGCCGACGTCGTCGTCGTGGGAGGAGGTCGATCCGGGCTTCCCGTGCCAGCCTTCGGACGCGGCAAGGAATTCGTCACCCTCGACCTCAAGAGCGAGGACGGGTACACGGCCCTGCTGGACCTCGTCCGAGACGCCGATGTCTTCCTCGAAGGCTTCCGTCCGGGAGTGGCCGATCGCCTCGGTATCGGATTCGATGCCTTGTCCGAACTCAACCCCAAGCTCGTGTACTGCAGCGTCACCGGCTACGGACAGACCGGCGCACTCGCCGCCCGTGCCGGTCACGACATCAACTACCTTGCCGTCAGCGGCGCCTTGGGAGCCTTCGGCCCTCCCGACAGACCGCCCATCCCTCCGCTGAACGTGCTGGCCGACTTCGCCGGCGGAGGCATGCTGGCCGCCTTCGGTATCGTCACTGCACTGTACGAACGGGAGCGGTCCGGCCGTGGTCAGTACATCGATGCGGCCATGATCGACGGGGTCATGTCCTTGATGGCCATGCCCTTCTCGGACTGGCAGCACCCGACGTTCCCCAGCCGCGGCGACGGTGTTCTGGCAGGAACGATGCCCGCGTACCGCTGCTACGAGTGTGCAGACGGCCGCTATGTCGCGGTCGGCGCCCTCGAAGACGCCTTCTTCGAACGACTGTGGACAACCCTGGAGCTGGGTGAGATACCCAACCAGTTCGACCGGGAGTGCTGGCCGAAGATCGAAGCCGCGCTGACGGACGCGTTCGCGACGCGAGCTCGAGACGAGTGGAGCGCGGTGTTCTCGGGCGTCGATGCTTGCGTAACACCGGTACTCGCCCCCGACGAACTCGCCACCCACCCCCTGGTGGCGGGTCGACACCCGGATTTCCGCCTCGATGCGGTACCGGCCGTTCCGGTGTTGTCCCGCACCCCGGCCACCCGCAGTGACATCTCGATGCAGGACACCACCGAGGCCTCGTTGGTCCGTCGCGGCGTCGATGCCGATCTCGCCGCCCGTGTGGCCGCAGTCGAACACGAAGGGCCGGCGGGTCTGAGCTGGCCGCCCATGTAACTCCCTCTCTCTCCGCGCGTCCAGGCACCGACCCCATACACCACAAGTTAGGGAACAACCATGAGCACCGAACTACAGGACTTCAGAGCTATGATGCAAGAACTCGCCTCCACCCAGGTGGCGCCGTTCGCACGCGACGTCGATGAACAGGAACGGTTCCCCGGGGAGGCGTGGCAGGCGCTCTGCGCCGCGGACCTGCCGGGACTCGCCCACCCCACCGAATTGGGAGGCAGCGACGGTAATCTCGCTGCGCAAGCGATCGCTGTCGAAGAAATCTCGGCTGCGTGCGCATCGACTGCGATGGTCCTTCTGGTCAACTGGGCCGGCACCTGCACCGTCATCCACCGAGGATCCGACGAACTCAAGAAGATGATCGTCCCGGACGTGTCCACCGGTACCGTCGGAGCCGGATGGTGTCTGACCGAGCCCACCGGTGGCTCGGATCTGTCCGGAATCCGCACGAAAGCGCGACGGGATGGCTCCGACTGGGTGCTCAACGGCCAGAAGCGCTTCATCAGCAATGCCGGTTGGGGCGACTGGTTCGCTGTGCTCTCCCGCAGCGGCGACGACAACGAGTTCGGCGTCTTCATGGTCCACAAGGACGACCCCGGCCTGAGCTTCGGTCCGGCCGAGAAGAAGATGGGGCTCCGCGGAAGCCCCACCGCCGACGTCATCCTCGAAGACTGCCGGATCCCCGCCGAACGAGTCGTCGGTGACCCCACCCAGGGATACCGGTACATCATCGACGAACTCAATGGCAGCCGCGCCTTGATCGCGGCCCAGGCCCTCGGTCTGGCCAAGGGCGCACTGCGCACGGCGATCGAGTACACCGCCGAGCGGCAACAGTTCGGGGTCTCGTTGTCCACTTTCCAGATGGTGCGCGCCATGGTCGCCGATGCCGCAATCCGCGTCGAGTCCGCCAGCGCGCTGCTCTACAAAGCCATCGATGCGATCGAGAACAGCGATCCCCGCGCTCGCTCCCTGGTCTCGATGGCCAAGGTGCTGTGCAGCGATAACGCCATGGCCGTGACGACCGACGCCGTGCAACTTCTCGGCGGCTACGGCTTCACCCGTGAATACCCCGTGGAGCGAATGATGCGCGACGCCAAAGTCACCCAGATCTACGAAGGCAGCAACCAGATCCAGCGCCTGGTGATCTCCAAGGGCCTCTATAAGGGAGAAGCGCTCTCATGACCGGGCCCCTCGACGGCATGCTCGTCATCGATATGACCGAGGTCATGCAGGGTCCGCTGGCGGCCCAGATCCTCGGTGATTACGGCGCCGACGTGATCAAGATCGAGCGTGGCGGCGGAGACCTCATGCGCGGTCTCGACCGCGATGCCATCGCCGCAGGGGAGATGTCCGCGTACTTCACCGCCGTCAACCGCAACAAGCGCAGCATCCAGCTCGATCTCAAGCACCCCGAAGGCCAGGAAATCCTGCACCGGTTGCTCGAACGCGCCGATGTTCTCGTCCACAGCTACCGTCCGGATGCGGTCCGGCGGTTGAACGTGGCCTACGACGATCTCGCGGAACGGTATCCCCGGCTTGTCTACGCATCGGCATCCGGCTGGGGCGAGACCGGCCCCCTGACGCACAAGGCCGGTCAGGACATACTCGCCCAGTCGTTCAGCGGCATGGCACGTGCGGTGGCCGACCCCGCAGCGCTGGCCGAGTTCAATCCCGTGGCCACCACGGATTTCGCTTCCGGTATGAGCCTCGCCCAAGGAGTCCTCGCAGCCTTGATCGAACGCGGACGCACCGGCCACGGTCAGCACGTCAGTGTCAACCTGCTCGACACCGCGATCGCCCAACAGATGCTCGAGGCCGCCTCACTGATGATGTACGGGCGCGAACTGAACTGGGTGCAACAGTGGTGGAGCGGCATCTTCGAAACCACCGACGGTTTCGTCACCGTGCTCGGATTCTTCCGCGAGAACGCGATCGGCCTCGCCTGCAAAGCCCTCGATCTTCCGGATCTGTCCCAGCACGAGGACTTCGATACCACTGCCAAACAAGCTGCCAACCGAGACCGCGCGCACGAGTACCTCGCGCCGCATGTCAAAGGCCTGACCACGGCTGCAGCTGTCGAGCTCTTCGATTCGGTGGACCTGCTGTGTGCACCGCTTCTGACGCTCGAGCAAGCGCTCACCGAACAGCAGGTCATCCTCAACAACCGGACGGTCACCGTGGAGGTTCCGGGACAGGGAGAGCTGGATATCATCGGACATCCCGTTCACATGTCCGGCTCTGCTCCGCAGCGTCGGCACACCGTGCCACTCCCGGGCCAGCACAGCGACGAGATCTTGAGCGAGCTCGGGTTCGGCGAGCAGGATGTCGCATCACTTCGCCAAGGACGCGTTGTGAGATGATCAACGATACATCAGCCGTATGCCAGACAGGGGTGAAACGCACTTCGTCCGGCCGAGCGCGGGAGGGACCGATGACGCCCAACAAGTCGGCTCAGGCGTACGACGTGCTGGAACGAATGGTCATCTTCCAAGAGCTCCCGGCCGGCGCGATGGTGTCCGAAGCAGAACTGATGGACAAATCCGGTTTCGGCCGCACACCCCTGCGGGAAGCGCTCCAGCGCCTCTCACGTGACAATCTCGTGCAGGTCGTGCCGCGGCGAGGGATCCTGGTTCCTCCCATCTCGGTCGAATCGCAGCTCAAACTTCTGGAGACACGCCGGCCCCTCGAAGAGATGGCCGCGACCCTCGCCGCCTCGCGTGCACGACCGGAGCAGCGCTCCGCCGCGCTGCAGCGCGCGAAAGAGTTCGAGTCCTTCACCGGTCGGGACCTGCACGAATTCGAACGTGTCCTGCGAGCAGGACACGAACTGGTGGCCGAATCGGCCCAGAACCAGTTTCTGGAAAACGCCATGGCACCACTACAGGGCCTGTCACGACGATACTGGTTCGCCCATCTTCGGACCGATCCCGACGACGTCGCCATCGCAATCGATCGCCACAGTGAACTTCTCACGGCAATCGGAGAGCAAGACCGCGAGCGAGCTGCAGCGGCAGCCCGATCTCTGATCGACTATCTCACCGAATTCGCCTATGCCTCGGTGAGCGCCCCCCTCTGAGCACTCGCACTTGGAGAACCCAGAAGTCTGTAGGTGCGATGAGCACACTGCTCGTCGCACCTACAGAGTGTGTGATTGCGGTGGAGTCCCCTGTTCGACACTCATAGACGAACCTGGCGATCATCAACCACCAAGATCTGAAACATGATCGATGCGGAGCCCTATGCGGCACGGCTGTGACCCCATCACTGCACTGGTGACTTCTGTTTCTGTGTGCAACCGGGTCGTAACCGGCCGCACCGACACGCCACGTCGACACCCTGGTCACCGACTACGACCTCGACTGGGCACGAGAACTGCTCGCGACCGTCCCGGGGCTGAGCACCACCGGCGCGGAGAACATCCTGGCCGAGACCGGTGTGGACATGACCGCGTTCGAGACGCCGGCACATCTGGCGTCCTGGACGGGTCATCGCACCACCGATGGCGGACGTCACGGGTTCGCGTCTTCTGCAACTCGTGACCGTCCATGATGGATAATAATGGTTATCCATGAATGAAGTACGTGAAGGGTGCGAGCTTGACGGTGGTGTCGTTGCCGAAAGACGGCCCCGGCACATCGATGACGAAGGCTTCTACGCCACACACCTCGACCGCACCGGGAGCCCGCTCACTCATCGGGCTGAAGGGCTATGTCTCGAACTTACCTGCGTCCGTGATGGATTCACGCGACCTCATCGCGAAATATCATGATCTGTGGCATGTGGAGCAGTCGTTTCGGATGTCGAAAACCGATCTGCGGGCTCGGCCGATGTTCCATCGCACCCGCGATGCGATCGAGGCGCACCTGACTATCGTGTTCGCCGCGCTGGCCGTCGCCCGTGAACTTCAGGACCGCACCGGGTTGGCGATCGGCAATGTCGTCAAGCAGCTACGGCCGTTGCGGACCTCCACGATCGTCATCAACGGGGCCACCGAGTCGTTCCCACCGCAGATCCCGGCCGCGCAGCAAAAAATTCTCGCGGACCTCGGCTTCGCGGGGTACTAAAAATGTCCTAAGTCGGGCGACCGGGACCCCACCGTGGAAGAGCTGGGCAGACCAGCGGTCACCGCATGCCCGCAACTGCCCCATACATCTACTCGTTCTGCTGGAACGGGCTTCGGCATCACGTCGCTGGATTCAGGCCTAGATCAAGCTGGCTTCGGCGACTCTTGCGACTATAGGGCGTCCGCTCACCGGGCCCGATCCCGGTTCAGGGCACGAGCAGTCCGACTAGCCGATTGTGCTTGAGCCCATGAAATGGGCAATCAGACTTCTCTGCTGCTCTGCCGCACGTTCTGTGGCTCGACCCGAGCAGCCGACGGAAATAACGGCCCGACACTATTTAGAGCTGCAGGGAAAATATGTTCCGACCTTGTAGTGAACGGTTTGGCACCCCGGGATGTGATTCGAATGGGGAGGATATAAGCAGGCTGCATATACTCCTGCGCATGTTCCCACCCGAGTTCATAGTAAGCTAGCCGTGCCTCCTCAACCACCATGGTGCCATCCTCTGAATGTCCCCACGTCGACTCCAAATCGTCGAGAGCAACCTGCAGTGGCTGGAACTCGGACACAGCTTGTTTGTCACCCAACGCGCGCCAGAGCCGGTCAACTCCAGTGAGCACACCGCGGTGATCTATGTAAACAACAATTTTTCCGCCCGGTCCTTCTACCGGCACGCCGTCTATGACACGCTGAAAGGCGACTCCGAGATCGATGACCCTTTCCTCAGCGTAGTCGGCGGCCCGGTCCGTCACCCCAACATGAAGCCGCGTCACTTTAAGAAGTCGAAGCTCGCGCTGATCTGCCAGTTCAAGCTCGCGGACATACTTCATTGCTAGCTCGACGCCCGTTTCATCTGTGATCTCAAGATGAGATTCGCCGTCGTCGACTTGCCATATCGCGCGATTGCGGTAGCACCAGCCTCCAGAACCACGGAAGACGCGAACCTCAAGGCTTCCCTGTGTGATCGCAAGCCATTCCGGATGCCGGTGAAGGACAGTCACCTGCCTTCCGCCACTCAGCCCGAAACGCTCGGCTATCTCAATTGTAACTTCTTCGCTGAACGCTGCTGGCTGCAGAGCAAAGATGCTCATCTCTGCTGGATGCGGCGGCGGCAACATGTAGTTTGTCATCTGAGGTGCTCCCTCTAGCCCCGCCACTTCCACGCGAGCCAATTTGTCGACCTGACCTCGACGTCTCGATACCCAAGGGTTTCGTTCTCGCGCCGGTTAATCGCATCTTCTCGACTGACCCCGGCGGCAATAGCGATTGGTCGATTGACCTCATCGGCGTGATGCCAAGCATAGGAGCATTCGAGCCACGCGTTTGCCAGCGGCCGACCAGCGGAAACGGCATTGGCAAATGCGATACCTCGTCCCCTCTCCGCAGGTCCCACGTGCTGGAGTCCGATGAATCCAAACACGAGGTGAACGCCCTGCATCGGTCGTGACCAAACGTCGACGATGTGACGAGGTTCCGTATTCAGTACGATGTCGCAAGAATCGATCACAAACCATTTCAGCATCCGCGATCCAAGACGCCATCGCTCGGAGCTCGACAGGCAGTAGGTATGCTGGGAAGCAAATGCGATGAATAGCTTGTTTATCAAGTCTTCTTGGAGAAATTGCCCGCCGTGCGACGCATAATAGCAGAAGTGCACATTGTCACTCCAGTTAAGCGCATCACCACCGAAATCGTTGTGACGAAAATCGTCTGCCCAGGCGTTGTTCTCGCCCCAGGCGAACACTTGCTGGTGTCCGTTGGCACCCATCGCTAGGTAGAAGCCCCATGCAATATCATCTACGTACCGCAGTGTCGGATTCTGACACTGGGAGATAGGCTCCTCGGTGCTGCTGACAGTGAGCGGAAACTTCGTTATCCACTCGACTCCGATGCGAACCATAGCCGCGACCTCCTTGGCCAGATGGGTGCACGAGTGCTAGCGTACCTCTTGAATCCCAAAACCAACCATACCTCCGCATCTGTCTAGGACGGATGCTAACAACATGGATGGGTTGCGAAGGACAGTGAAACACTCCAGGATTCCTGTTGCTGCTGTAACGACTACGCCGGTCGCATTCGCCGGAGGCGTGGTAGCGGTCCTTCTCGCAATGCGCTTCGGTCGGCGTGGAACGAAAGGCACGCCGACGAGTTTGGAACCGCCACGATTCGATGGTCCTAGGGTCGGAGTCCAGCGTCCTGTCCCCCTTACCTTTAGAACAGTCGAACCATTCCTGACTTGGCTGGCGTCAGTGCCTGTTTCTGAGGCGCAGCTCATTCGGGAGACGATCGCTGAAGCTCGCGGTGATACGTTGCTCCCGGGTGCACTGATGACTCGATTGTTCGAATTGCCCGCTCGCGACTTCGGGAGTCATTCACTCCTGCTTTCCGTTCTGGGTGAACTCAGAAAGGATGAGGTGCTTGACGGCCTCGTTGACTTCATCAGCCTCCCTCCGGAGAGCATATTCCCGTCGAATCCGCGTCAACCGGATCAAGGGGACGCGACGACGTATCCGGACGACGCGAGTGCGCTGCAGGCCCGGGCGGTGGAGATGCTGGCGTTCTTGAGAACGGCGAAAGCATTCGGAAAAGTTCTAGAGATCGCCGGAAGACACCCATCCAAAGGGGTAAGGATTGCCGCGCTAGATGCATTTGTCTTCAATCATGACGACAGCGCCGAGGCACTTGAAGCTGCGAGGGCGGCCGCCCGACCGGATGAGGTCAAGTTCGTCGGGTTGGCACGTCTTGAACGGAATTCAGACCCGCGTGAGTTCGATGCCAAAGTCCGCGCCTTTTACGAGCACTATCCGGAAGAACTTCCCAAGTCACCGATCATTCATCCAGAGTGCGGGCAGGCACCTGCCAAGCACCCACAACCTAGGAATGCCGGCAACGGGGGAGGCGAGACCTCATGATCGAAAACCCTCCGGTTGTCGGAGAATTTCCCGTCTGCGCCACAGGGGCAGGGATCGAAGAAACCGCCGTACAAGCCCTTTACGGATGCTGGCGCGACCTATTTATATGGGTATGGCAGACTTACAATCTCAGCCACTACACATGGAAGTTTGCGGGATATAACGACGCTTGCAATCTCACTCTCCCCTTTGGAAAGGTTGTCAATGCCGCTTTCCTGATTAACTACGCCTTGTCGGACAATCACTCCCTACAATGGCACTCCACTGAGGATTACCGCAACAGTTCTTGCGCAGCAGATAACCGGTTTCACGCTTCGTTCTACCTGCAGTTGGCCCAGTCAGATCCCGAAGGCGCTCTCGCTAAAGCCCGGAATATGGGATTTTTCCGGCAGAATAGAACCCGTCTTTTCTGCAGTCTGTTTGACTTCGGATCGACATCAGATTCTCCAAGCCAACGCGCACAGACGTTGGTGCACGAGTCCTGGCATCACTGGCAATACGCGCACAATTTCGTTTCGAAGCATCCCAAGTGTGGATCGCCATCCCGAGATTGTGATTTTTACTACTTTCACCGAGTCGGAGCATTTGAGTTCGGGCAGCTGGATCGCTATGATACCGATCCGGCCCGTCTGTTGTTTCACTCGCCCTATCAGTTGGGCGTAGAATTCTCCGCAGATCTAGCGGAAATGTCAAATCTATGGGTTCCCGGGATTGTGACACAGAGTGCGCGGATTCGAGGCAATGCGGCCCTTTCTAGCCGGTTCGTAAATTCACCCGGTTATGTAATTGGAAATCCAAGACCATTTTAATATATGTGCGCCTGATATCTATATCAGCGCACCTGAGACTGTTTATCAACTAGTTAAAGGGATGGGCTCACACGGAAAGGCGCTGTGGTTATGAATTGGATTTTACGACAGCCGCAGCCGAAGATTATTCTTCGCTTACCCCGTCGGTTCGTGAAGTCCCCCATGGGGCTCGGTGACCTGATCAAGAAGGGCGCCTCTGCTGTTGGTGTTCCGCCCTGTGGAGGGTGTCAACGACGAGCTACTGGTCTGAACCGATTGATCGGTCTCGCTCATAGAGGATTGCCTCGCGAAGACCCCTGGTCCAGCAGCTGAGCTACAACTGCATGACTGAGCCAAGGCTCGACAGGGCTCGCGCACCGGGACTTCCCCGAACCGATTAGGACGCTGTGGTCGCCAAACTCACGTTCCGCGACGTCAGCGCTTTGCGTCAAGTCTGAAGGAACACAGTACTGACTCTGAGGGAACAGAGTACTGACCTGGGGTAAGTGCCCCTTCACCTGACCGGAAAATGCCGAAGGTGAGTGGCAGGCGATAGCATCCGGCGTAGCTTGCGGAGCCGGATCAGCGTGTGAAGGTGTGCGGTGGTGTTAGGCAGCGGGCGCGACGGTGACCCGGTAGCCGAGGGCGGCGAGCTGGGCGATGTGGCTGCGAAGCTTGCGTTCGGTGTCGATGTGGCGGGTGTGGTAGTCGGCGCCGAGGTCGCAGAACCGGGCGTTTGCATCGATCAGCAGATGCCAGACCACGACGAGGATGGAGCGGGCAACGGTGCCGTCGAACACCGGCGTCAGGTCCACGATCACGGTGACATACCCGTCGCCGGCCGCACCACGGGTGTGAGCCCAGCGATGCTCGTCGACCCCGATCACCCGCACCGACTCCAGGCGGGAGGTGTCGGTGGTGATCAGCGTCGTGGTGGCCCAGGTCGCGATCGCGTTGACCGTGTCCCACGACGGACCGAGCTCCCGGGCGATCGCCGCGATCGAGGTGCGGTCGATCATCAACTGGCGCAGGATGTGCCGGGCGCAGCGTCGGGTGGTCGACCAGCCGGGACGCGCCAGACGATCGGTGTTGTGTCGGAACACCTCCCGCTCACACGATGCGCTCTCGCACCGGTAGCGGGGCACCCGCACCCGTAGCTGCAGCGGGTGGCCGGCCACCGGCAGATCCGTCACCGTGCGCACGACCGTGTCCCGGTACGCCCCTGCCTGGCTGCAGCTCGGGCACCGGTCGGGTCCGTCGACCAACAGATCGCAGAACACGACGGTGACCTCGCCGTCGACGGCGGCGTCGGTGATCGTGACCCCGAGTTCGATGGTGCGCATGATCGTGTCGGCGACGATCGACGCGGGCAGGGAAGTAGGCTCGGACACTGGGCTCCCGGTGTGGTCGCGATGTGTGGCGTAGGAACCTTCATCTTCGACCGCCCGGGGCCCTTCTCACGGCAACGACACCAGCGTCAACCTCGGATCTTCACGCCCTCTCCTGCACTCCATTTCCGGAAGAGCCCTGAAACCGCAGATCAGCGGGCACACGACTTTGCCGGGGCCCTGGCTCAGACCCAAGGGAAAGTCGGCGTCGGCAGGCGACCCGACCCCATTTTCACGCCTGCGAGGCGTCCCCGGGAGGGATAGGTGGCTGACTTGCACCAGCTGAGCTGATTTGCGGGGTAGTCGCGGACATTTGTGCAGGTAGCGGCGGTGCGTGTTCGGCCTGAGTTAGGACATTTCGTTTAGTGTCCCGTTTCGAAGCCGGCGGCGGGATGAGTCAACGTGGACTATTGACTTCCCCTGCGTGGTGGGGAATCCTTATTTGGGGAGCGTGGACAATGCGTTCGTACCTTTGTCGGATATCCGCGAGACGTATTGGATACAATGTATTTCGTTACTTCCTATACGAGGATCCGTGACTTCCCATCGTGACGCATGAGGGGCGCAATGACTACCGAAATCCGCTGGGCACGCACCCTTGCCGCACCGGCCGGGGAGGACCTCAATGGGTCACCTCCCACTAACGTGCTTGGCGAACCGAACGCATACACCTACGCAATTCATGATGCGACTCCGTCAATCACGGTGAAGGACTTCGGGTGCAGCTATAAGGGCTTGGCCGGTCTGTTGGGCTCGGCATTTGCTGGCGACAAGGTAGACCTCGACGCTTTCAAGAACGCAGATGTGCTTGCCTTTGAGCATAACGGAGATTCTCCAGCTCCGTCCGGTGGCTGGGAGAGTTGCGAGTGGAAGTTCAGTGACAGTGAAAACTCGCTTGTAGTTAGATGGGACGCTGGGACATCTGCCCCACGCGATGCCCACGTGGTGGCAAACGGAAGCATCAGAGGGGATGAATTCTGTGCGTTCTTTAACGTGCCCGAGTCGGACTTGTTGCAGGTAAACACCGGAGTTGACTCCGCCAAGAAGGCAGTGGTTTCTTTCCTGCTCTTCAAGGTTCGACCTGAGATACACGTACACGACGAATCATTCGAAGTCGCCATCAATCTGACCGTAACCTCGCCCGATGTAGACGCCATCGGTGTATTGGTACATGAAACGGCTCTCGAAATGAGCTGACAAAGAACGAGTTCCATGCTGCCTCCGTCATGCAGCACTCTCACGCCCATCTCTGCTGGCACAAGACTCCACCCTGCAGAGCGAATGCGATGGGAGGGGGTCTCACAACGTTCGGTTGCCGTAAAATACTTTTGCCGCGATCTGCACCGCTGTCGCTCCCGAAGCGGTCCGAACTTTACGGATATACGCGGCCACAACCTGCGATCCTACCGGCCGATTAATGCCCCATATCGCCGACCATCGACGCCACTACCAGTGCAAACGTCAGCTGATGCCGGAAATTCCCCTCAGCCTGTGCAAGTCAGGCGAGCCGCACACCGAACGCGGCCGGCGCCACCGCCGGCACCGTCCGTCCGGCAGGTCACCGGGTGGCTGGCTGACTCGCCGACGCCGACAACCACCGGCTCACCGACACCCTCGAACCCGAGTTGGCTCATTTCGTTAGTGCGTGAGTTCCGGGTCTGAAAGCCAGTCGAGCAGAGCCTGCATGTCGGCGTCGACCTGGGGTGGGAAGGTGTGCCGGGTGCCGTTGATCGCGATCGTCGCCGATCGCAGCGGCCGCAACAGCTTGACGACCTTGCCGATCGCAAACCCACTACGTTCCTGCACCACCCGCGACACGGCCAACGCCGCGAACACCACGGTCAGGCCCGAGTTGCACCAGATTAGTGGGGACTGTCGGAATAAAGGTTGATCTGGTTTTGGCCGACACGCCGAGCTTGCTTGGCGAGAAGGCACGATCATGACCGAAACACTCGATCTCAGTGTCAGGGTAGAAGTTGCCGCACTGCGGTGGGCGACCGCTCGACCGGCGGCACCAAACCCGCAGGGCCCCGGCAAAGTCGTGTGTGATGCCCGCTGATCTGCGGTTTCAGGGTGAGATGATGCTGGACGGCGAGCGTGGATTGGAGCGGGCACGACCGTCTCGGTGATGATTCAAGTTCCTACACCAGCACCACAACCAGGAACGAGTCGTGCCCGCAGCCCCATCTTCTCCCATGCCCGTTCCGGTGCCGGACACCGGGATCCTCGAAGTCCTCGACCAGGTGCCCGATCCCCGGGCACGGCGCGGGGTCCGACACCGACTCGCGGCGATTCTGGCGGTGGCACTGTCCGCGGTGTGCGCGGGGGCGCGCTCGTTCACCGCGATCGCCGAATGGGTTCACGATGCGCCGGCTGAAGCACTGGGCCGGCTGGGGATCGAGGGCCGGCCGCCGTCGGAATCGACGATCCGCCGCACCCTCGCCCGCCTCGACGTCGCCGTGTTGGACCAGGTCATCGGTGCCTGGGCGTGGCTGCGGACCCGGGTGATCGACGGACGACGGGTGATCGCGGTGGACGGAAAGACGTTGCGGGGAGCGAAGGACACGGCCGGGCATCTGACACATCTGCTCGCCGCTCTCGACCAGGGCAGCGGGGTGGTGCTCGGGCAGGTCGAGGTCGGCGCGAAGACGAACGAGATCCCGCTGATCACCGACTTGCTCGACCCTCTCGACCTCACCGATGTCGTGGTCACCGCGGACGCCCTGCACTGTCAGCGGGCCACCGCCGACTACATCGTGGGCCGCGGCGGGCACTACGTGTTCACCGTCAAGAACAACCAGCCCCTCCTGAAGGACAGGTTGACAGTGTTGCCGTGGAACAAGATCCCCGCCTCCACCTCGACTCTCGGGCGTGGGCACGGGCGGCGTGAGCGGCGCACGATCAAGGCCACCGACGTCGCCGCCGGTCTCGGCTTCCCGCACGCCACCCAGGTCCTGCAGGTCCGCCGCACCGTCACCAGGAAAAATGGTCGCAAGACCGTCGAGGTCGTCTACCTGATCACCTCCATGCCCATGACCGGTGCTGCTCCGTCGCAGGTCGCGGACTGGATCCGCGGGCACTGGGGCATCGAGAACCGCCTCCACTGGGTGCGTGACGTTACCTTCGACGAAGACCGCTCCACCATCCGCACCGGCACCGGACCACACGTCATGGCCACGATCCGGAACACCGTCGTCAGTGTCCTCCGCTTGGCCGGCCAGACCAGCATCGCCGCCGCCCTACGCCACCACAGCCGCAACCAGGACAGGCCTATCGACCTACTTCACACCATCTGACATGCAATTACATGACTTTGCCGGGGCCCTGTGGAGACGGGACGGAGGAGACGATCTCTTTCACGAGCCCGAACGCTCAGCCGAAAAGCGGCGCGTCCTCCGACCCTCCCGAGGCCACCGTACGTGACCTACCTCCCCGTAGAAGGGGTACTACAAGAGATACAAGCCCTCAACCCCCGCCTTGCCCGGTGTCTACAACGTCATCACCCGCCACAGATAGTGCGTGAAATGAGGCCGGTCGGGACGACAACCATCAGGTCACAGACGTGAGCCGTCATTCATCCCGAAAACGTGAGCCCACTCGGGTCGATGGCTGCTTCACCCTCCGGACAAGCAGGCGCATACGTGCGCGAAGCGTGCAGCATGCGCACCTCCCCGTCAACCCCACAGCCCTCACGCGATTCCCGGACCGCGCCTCTGCGCGTATCTACTGTTCAGCGCCACGTTCGACGTAGGCATCGATCAGGATTTCCAGACGCTTCGAGTCGCTACTCAACTTTCGCGGCTCGCCGAATACCCGGTCTACGATGCGGTCGAGAGCGTCGTGTGCCTTCAAGAGTCGCGGGTCCATCGCCAGCGGTTCGTACAGGTCGGACAGGGACTGCGGCCCCCGTTCTGCGCGGATAGCTTCCCGAGCTGCCAGCACCTTTCGTCCGCCGTCAATAATGGCTGCGCGTGTCTTTTCGTCCAGGTTTGGCAATGGGAAAGTGTTCCAGGACGTGCTCTTACCAAACCTCAGATCGGACTTGATCTTGCCTCCAATAGAGCGCTGCCAACACATGAACATTGAGGAAGATAGAAGTGCGAACATTAGTCCGTCGGCGTCAGGAGCTTGGAAGTTCGCGTTTCCACAGATCACGTCTGCGTCATACCGCGCAACGGTGAAGTAGCGACGATTTTCGGAGACGTGACAGGGGATTGCGAGGTAGGGCGCTGTGGGGACGGTCTTGTTGGGCCGGAACAAATGCGGTAGGTCTCGATACTTGTACGCGTCACCAGTCCTCGACTGTTCAGAACGCCATGTCCTGCACGCCTCGACCCGCGCCTTGATGAATGGTGAGCCAGTAATGTCCGAAGCAGGAGCGTTCACGAGCCACAAGCACCAACGGGAGGTGCCGTTGAGAAGCTCGTCCGCCCCGATGAACGGGCGGACGTATTTTGCTGCAATCGGATCGGCCATCGCGACTTTGTAGGCATCTTTCGAGAGCAAGAGGTTGCCGTTGTCGACGGGCATTGAGCCGTAGTGTACGGGTGGCAGCTGAGGAGACAGCGGATTGGACCGAGGCCGAACAAGCACGTCTGGGCCGTCGATTAGGTACGCGTTAATACCTCGCCGAAGCTCGACCGGGATGGGATCGCCCTTCACCTTCGGGTAGGCCCACAACCTTTGTCGGGCAGCCTGGTCGCGGGTAAATCCGACAATCACACAATGCACCACGGCCGCCTTGGGAGCTTCGGACTTCCATAGGAACTGCTGATGCGCAAACTTGATCTTCCATCCGGCGTCGAAAACCGCCTCAAATAGCGCGGCGGTCTGCTGGCCCGCAACGATTGAGCTTGTCGTCACAAAACCCCACTCCCCACCACCGGGGCGGTCTTCAAAGAAGTTAAGTGTCTTGGCGTGCCAACCGGTGACGTAGTCAAGCGCGCTACTCGGCCGATTACCCCATGCATGCCGCAGGTCGTCAGCTACCTCCTTCTTCTTCTTGTGTCCCACGAATGGGGGATTCCCGAAGACGTACGTCGGCCCTGGCGATCCCTTGCCGGGGTTCGGCGAGGTGAGGAATCCAGAGGAATACCGAGGTCTAACCAGGTCGGACCAGTCCATCCACAAAGAGTCGCCGTGATGGATGTGGGCCGTGACCGTCAGCGGCAGGCGTCGTGGGGCATCGCCCACCGCCAGCGCAAGTTTCCGATTAGCCTGGTGATCAGCAAGGAACATTGCTGTCTCCGCGATCTTCGCCGGCCACCATCCGATTTCAAACCCGTGTACCTGGTCGATAGTGACCTTCGATTCGAGCGTCACATCCAGCGACGCTTCACCCTCGGTGCCTTCGAGGCGACGTAGGTGCGTAATGATGTCAGTTTCGATGTCCCGCAGCCCCTGATAAGCCAGGGTCAGGAAGTTGCCTGATCCGCACGCAGGGTCCAACATTTGAATTGTTGCGAGACTGTCGCGGAATGCGCGCAACTCCTTCTGCGTCGTCCCTTTGTTGCGGATCAGCCGGTCTGCCTCAGAGCGGAGTCTATCGAGAAAGAGGGGCCCTAGTACTTTATGGATGTTCGTTTCGGTTGTGTAATGCTCCCCAGCTGCGCGTCGAGCTTCCTTAGACTTCACAGTCTGGAACATCGAACCGAAGATGGCTGGCGAGATGGTGCTCCAGTTGAAGCGGCACGCCGCGAGCAACGCATCTCGCATTGGGGGGGTAAAGAACCCGGGGTCAAGTGGGTCGGCGAAGAGGGAGCCGTTAACGTACGGGAACTTCGCCATCGACTCCGGTACACGTCGCCGTTTCTTTTCTGGTGTGTCCAGTACCCGGAAGAGTGCGGAGAGCTGCGGTCCGAGGGTATCTGCCGTCGTGTCGGATAACACAAGCCGATAGAATAAGTCTTGCTCCCATAATCCTGCGTCATCGCCATACAGCAGGAACAGCACACGCGTCAGAAACATTGATGCGTGCAGAACCTGAGTGTCTTCTTCCTCTGGTGAACGCGGGGCCTCTTCCCCGATTGCCTCATCAGACTCCTCGCCCACCATTGCGGTGTACAGGCGGCCTATCAGCTCGACAGCAGTGCGTGACGCGACAGCCTCTTCGCGCTTGGTGATCGTCTCCTGCCCCGCGAGGAACATAAGCTGGTCGACGTGATTCGGAAGTTTCTCAAGCGGGAACTCTGCAGTCCATACATCTTCGCCCTGCTTGACGATCCGAAAGGTTCCGAAGTTTGTCACCATCACGTAGCGAGGCCACTCGTGTTGCTGAACTGAGCCGCCACGGAGGTAATCGAGTGCTTGCTCGTAGGCGCCGTCTAAGTCCTCGTCGACGATGGACTTGGCTTCGCCTAGAAAGGTGCCAGACCAGAAGACGTCGATGGAGCCGTTTCTGCCCGTCGATGCTCGTTGTGCGTCCCGCTCGAACAGGTTGATTCGTTCCGGAATGATCCCGAACTGCCGGAGCAGGTCTGCCCAGAACATCTGCGCGTTGGAGATCTCCGACCGCCCACGTTGCTTCTGGTCCCAGCCAGCGATCTTCTCATGCCAACGCACGACGAAGGCATCAAGATTGTGCCGGATCTCTCCCCGGGTGATCATGGCAGGCTTCGACATCGGACCTCGCTTCAGTGCATAACGTGACGGCTCATCTTTTCATCTGCTCCGCACACTCTCGCACGGCAGTCGATTGACGCTCGTCGCATTCGAGACCAATATGACCACGCCGGCCGCAAAGGCTGCGTGATCCTGTCACCTGATCGTGCAGCAGTCCCTTATGTTGCGGCCAGTACATCCGCCGCACGTCGGGCAATCGCGACGACACGGTCGACCACCGCCGGATCAGCCAGTACGTCCTGGTAGCCGAGTTGACGCGCGGAGTATGCAAGAACCAGGGCCCAAAACTCGCGGTCGCTGGTTCGGCTCTCTCGAATCCACTTATAGACGCCTTGGAACCATGCCTCACAGCCGTGGCCCAATCCGAAGTCAGCCGTACCGAAACGTTCCGTGACCTCGGCAGTGTCTGGCCAGCAGGATCCTCTTATCGGTGAGTCAGGATGAACGAGCGTCGAGATCAACATCGTTACCGGGTCTAAGAGTCCTGCCGCGAATGTGCTGCTGTCGAAATCGATCAGTACTGCTTGATCGTTGTCGACAAGTAGGTTGCCGGGATGGAGATCTCCGTGTCGGATACCGATCCTAGTCGTCGCGTTAAGGGTTCCAGCGGGTACTTCAATGCCATAGGGGTCGAGCCGCGCAGCAATTTCGTCCCAGTTGATCAGGGATTTGCAGATCTCAGCGATTGATAGGGACTGCCGTTGGCTTGCCACTGTGTGCAGCGCAGTCCAGACAGGACAAGCGAGTTCGACGGCCTTGACCGGATCTTCGACGAGCAGCGTCATGAGCGCACGGGGGCTGTCGCCGGCGATCTGAAGCACGCTGATGTAGTTGCCCCCCATGAGCCCCGAGAGCGTCGCCATCGTGGAGGTCGTGTTGGCTCGGGGCATAAGGTCGGGGAGCCCACCCATGGGGTTGAACTCCTTAACACGCTTCGCGACGATCGTGGCGATATGACCCTCCTGCCGGGCTAGCTCACACTTCCATACACTAGCTCCAGTGAGTCCACCACCTAGCGACACAACCGAAATCGATACCGCGTGGTATTCGAACGCCAGCCTCCGGAGCACACGCTTGTCTAGGTAGCTCAGCGAATGGCTGCCCTCAGAGGTTGAAATTTCTATGTCTTCGAGCGTCTGCAATAGCTGACGAAACTCTGAGACTATGAGTCTGAATTCAATGGATTGATCCTTCTCCAGCACTGTTATTCGGTCGATCGGCTGCCCACTCTGCATCGGCAGCTGTCCGCCGCCCTGAAGTGCGGCCTGTACGTGTCTCACATCTGCGTATCCGGTGAAGACGATGAGTCTGGCGTCTTTGTGGCTTGCTCGAATCTCCTTCAGGAGTTCGTCCCCCAACTCGTCGGTAGCCGGTTCACCGGCGTTCACGGGCAGGCGTCGGTCAAGGACGAAGAGATCGATCAGCTCGTCCGACGCACGTAGGTACTCCAATGCCGGAGCGATGGAATCAAAGACTCGGACATCGAAGCGCGCTGACTCAAGAACGCCCTTCGAGACCTCTGATTGTTGAAGATCATCTTCGACAAGGACCGCAATTGGATTAATCATTGGGCCGCTTCCCGCTAAGAATGAATGATGCGGTGCCACTATGTCCTTCGAGAGTGATCGCGATGCCGAGGCGTGCAGCAACGGTCTGGATAAGGGCGAGCCCCTGCCCCTGGTGTGCCGTCTTCGATGAGTTGCCGACGTTAACCACATCTGTTAACGAGAGTCGGTCGCCTCTGAACGGGTTGGCGATCCTTACCCAATAGTTGCGAGCCGTGAAACCCCACGTGACTTGTGCCGATGCTGCGCCGGTTGCTTCAACAGAAGCGTCAATCGCGTTTTGGTAGATGTTGGACATAAGGATGAGGAACAGGCCCTCGTCCGTCTCGATGTCGATGGTTTGTTCATCCGCAGTTGGTCGGACGAGCGGGAAGGTGTGGGCATCGGGCCAGCTTTCGATTAAGACGTGCGGTAGGCGGAGTCGGCGGAGATTCAATTCTTCACCGGACTTGATCATCGCTACGAGTCCGTCGATTCGCCGCTGTAGTTTTCGAACCGCCTCGTTGGTCTTACTGCTTGAGAACGACGAGATCTCGCCGTCTGCAGCAAGTCTGATCCAGCCTACGGCTGGAGAGAGTTCATGACGTATGAGCGTTGCGATGTCGACCTGATCAGTCACCGGTGTAGCTTCGGATGCCGGCCGAACATTGACCTGACTGAGATTTGACGACCCGTCGCGAGAGGAAGTGGATGCCCTCTGTCTCGCCTCCAGCACTTGGAGCAACATCCTGCGCAACTGGGGGACGTTCTCTGTTTGTAGCGATTGCATTAGGTCTCGTGTCGTGATGTTGTGCGGGTGCTGGACAAGCCATACCGCAGCCCTGGCGCGGTCGCTTGGCGAGGAGGACCTCAAGCCCTCCAGTGGGTGGGGCGCTTCATCGGTCAATGGAGACCGCCATGCTCCGCGTAGAAGGCCGAGCGACGAGCGAAGGCGTCGCGCCCACCTTCCATGAGGCGGGTAATCCTGTCAACGACTTCTTCCGCGTCGAATGGACCGTGAACGTCAACACTTCCGACTCGGCCATCGCTCGTTAGGACGATAACGTTGTCAGCGGAGCCCAGAACCGGAATGTTGGCATTGTGGGTCGCGACGATCGTCTGCGCTCCATAGAGCCGTCGCGCGGTGAGTCCGCTTACTACGTTCGTGACCAGAAACGCGTTGTCCAGATGATCTTCTGGTTGGTCAAGGATCAGGGTCCGTTCGCGCTCCGAAAGGACGATGGGAAGCGTGACGGCACACTTTTGTCCCGTTGAGAGTGCGTCCACGCTCTTGTCGACTGACCCGTCTCGGAGTCTGAAATCGACACTGTCGCTCAACTGGATCTCGGCGAGTCCTTCAAGGGTCTTCTTTTTGTCGAGGTTTTCGACCAACTTCTGCGCTCGGTCCGCGGCGACGCTTGCGACCGCCGCGAGACCACTGACATCGCGATCCTCGACCATTTCCAACAGCTGCCGCGGCAGCACGCGATCCGCGACTGCCTCTACCAGCGCTGAGCGGGTGGCAGTTCCTTGGAGTGCTTCCCGGAGGTAGCTTCGGAACTCACTTGCGTCGGCGAGGTGGTCTACCACCACCACCACATTATTCGCAATCTGTGAGGTGGTGGTGCGTGCAACCTCGGCTCTAATCTTGTAGAGGTCTTCTTCAGCTTGTTCCGCCTGGTCAAGCTGTAAACGCCGACGCTGGGTAAGGTTTGCTCGGCGATCCTCCAGGTCGTGCATGAGGACGTCGTTCTCGTCGAGGGCACGCAGCGCCGCGTCTATGTTCCGCAACTGCGCGGTGATCTGCCCAAGACCAGCCTCCGCTCGCTCAAGTTCATCCCTAATCGGGGCGGCTGTCTCTCTGGCCGCGATGTTGTTTTCCCGCGTTGCGGCTCTAACCTGGTCCAGATCGGTTTGGGCGGTCTGAAGCATCTCAACAACACGTCGCGACAGGCTTGCGGCCTCTACTAGAGCATCCCGGACAGAATGTATCGTCGAGAGGTTGACAGCGCGATGGGCTGTTGCGCTCAGGTGGTCAATCTGTTGCATTTGCGATGTCAGGAGGTCAGCGATCTCAGCCCGGACCGCTTCAATATTCTCCAGATCTCGGCCTGTTTGGATGACATGTTCTTCAGCTTGGCGAAGTCGCTCACGTTGATCGGACAGCTGAGCAGTGCTGCCGCCCAATAGGGCTGCCTCTTGGGATGAAAGAAGTTCCCGGTCCGCCACGAGACGCTCACGCTTCATCGATTCTTCACGACGATCTTCTAACTTGGTTCGGATCTCGAAGATCTCGCCCGTCAGTATGGCGGCCTGACTACGATCTGGAAGGTTCGTCGACGCGCCAGTCCGGAGATCCAGTAGATTGAGGCGACTGGGCGCATCGGACGCGATCTCCTCAAGCTCGTTCTGCCCAAGCACCAGGACCGAGCGCGAAAGGTCTTGCCGCTGGCCACTGCCCTTTGCATCAACCACAAGACGTCTGCCTCCGTCTTCGGTCTCCACATCGATAACTACCTCTCCTGCCCCCAGTACCGCGTCTATAAAGGCCTGGCGCTGACGCAGCGCCGCCGGACTTTGCTCCGCGTGCTGGGCACCGACGGCATGGCGCAGGAGTTCGAGGAAAGTGGTCTTGCCAGCACCTCGGGGGCCAACGACAATATTGAGCCCGTTGCTCAACGAGACGTCGATGCCGTTGAGGAACCCTCCGGTCACTCGAATCCTCGAGATCCACATGCTCTTGATGCCCTCCTCCGTGCCGAGCTGAGGTTAGGGCACTGAGAGTGGCGGCCCCTCCTGCCCGACATTATCGAATGCTCGCGCTTACGCGTGTGCGCGACACCCTTCCAGTCGCAGGCATTGTCGCAACGCTACTGCCGAGGATCGACGGTGGCCACGTCTTCCGTGCCGACATTCCGGGTCGGGTCGTGGTGGACTCGACCCGGCCGGCGGACTCGTGGGAGCCGGGGCGGTGCCGGCCCAGGAAGCGAGATGCCCGGCGGTGGGGAACACACCCATGTCACCGCACATCTCAGCAATGGTTCGTCGAGAAGCCCGGGATGCCTGTCAACAGCTCCCGGCCGCCCGAAAACGTGCCACCGCCTCGGCGATCCCCTGTTATCAAGATCGATCAGTGCCTGCCCGTACCGGTCGATCAGCTCCAGGTACATGCGGATCAAGAACCCGTGATGGTCGGTCAACTGCCCGGGCGTCGCCTCGATCAACGCCGGACCTTTACGCGCATCCGCCCCTGGCCAACTCCGCGAGCTGATCAGGATCACGGTGCCTGTCGATTAGCGCTTCGCGCATCGACCGTCCCGAAACCCCCCATCATGCAGGTAGACCGACGGTCTGCCTCAAATTAATGGCATTAACGCTGCGCTTGCCTCAGGTGCTCTGGCAATGCCTCGGATCGAATGGCACAGGAAGGTGACACCGTTCCGCGAAACCTATAACTTGTAGGTTATCGGCGACTTGCCGCTGACTCAGGAGCTTGACCTGCGGTTTCTCACCGTCCTATCCCTGCTGGATTCTCAACAAGTTGCCCCCATCCTCGGACATTCCGGGCACTACGCCTCTGTATCCTCGCTGCGACCTGCGCAAACGTCGAGGCGATGTCGTCCTCGATATGATCTTGAGAAATCGACAAGATCGATGAGAAACCACAACAACCGACAAATCGGGCAAGCTCGGTCACCTGGGGTTTGTCACTCATGGTGTGTGCGCGGTCGGTGACGAGAATCGTCCTTATCGCACCGTCTCCGACGAAACCTCACCTCAGCGCGTTTTCTGCCGCAGGACTGTCGGTGCGGCCCGCTAGGCTGCGGCGGTGACCGTCGACAAGCAGGACATCCAGCCCAGCCGCGACGCCGCCGGCCTCGATCGGGTGCCCGGTGTCGGTTCTCAGTGCATCTGGCGGGTTTCTCGCGTACGTGGCACGGCGTTGGCGCGGCTTCTCATCCGATCTGGCGGAAGCGGCGGAACCGCAGGTCGGTACATCGTGGACGAAGCAGATCGGCGCGGTACCCGCCAAGAATCCGCCACATCGGATGAGAAGGAGTTGATGGCGGCATGACTGACGCAAGTGGCGCACCGCAGGTCAAGCCAGGTCTGCACCGCCAGATACCTGGCGAACTGACACCCGGGGCTGCGGCGGGGCCGGTGCTGCCCTCCGAGACCCTCGCCCGGATCGCGGGGTCGGTGCAGCGCTCCCGCGCCGAGTCCACCCGCCGCAACTACGCCGGCGACTGGCGCCGCTTCACCACCTGGTGCCACGCCGAGGGGCACCGTGCACTGCCGGCGCATCCGCTCACCGTCGCCGCCTACCTGCTCGCCGCGGCCGACACCGTCACGCAGACCGGCACCCGCGCCTACTCCCCCACGACCCTGGCCCGGTGGGTCGCCGGGATCGGGCACCACCACCGCCGCGCCGGGCATCCCGCCCCCGGCGCCGACGAGCTCGTCGCCGCCACCCTGGCCGGGATCCGCCGCGACTACGCCACCGCGGGCGAGCGGCCCCGCGCCGTCCGGGCGCCGCTGTTGACCTCGGACATCGTCACGATCGTCGCCAAGGCCCGCGCCGACTGTGGCGGCTGGGCCGACGAGGTCCTCGAACGCCGCGACAGTGCGATCCTGCTGCTCGGGTACGCCGGGGCGCTGCGCCGCAGCGAACTCGTCGGATTGACCTGCTCGGATGTGCGGATCCACCGGCTCGACGGGGTGCACCTGCGGCTGCGCAAGTCCAAGACCGACCAGGAGGGCCGCGGCACGGTCAAAGCCTTGCCGTTCACCGCGTCGCACACCAGCTGCCCGCCGTGCGCGTATCTGCGCTGGGCCCAGGTCGTGGCCGCGTTCGACACCGGCGGCCGGCCCGCGGTGATCCGCCTCCTCGGCACCGCGGCGCCGTTCGACGAGCACCTCTGCCGCGGCCCACGGCCCCGCACCGCCGCGGAGGCACCGCTGCTGCGGGCAATCCGCAAGAACGGCAACCTCTCCCCCACCGCACTGTCCGGGGCGGCGGTGCACCAGGCGATCCGCCGCCGCGCCGAGCGTGCCGGCTACGACCCGGAGCTGGTCGCCCAGCTCGGCGGACACTCGCTGCGCGCCGGGTTCGTCACCCAGGCCTTCCGCAACGGCGCCGACGCCCACGCCATCATGCGCCAGACCGGCCACACCACGCCCGCGATGCTCGAGGTCTACGCCCGCGAACAGGCCCCCCTCGTCAACAACGCTGTGACGAATCTAGGTTTGTGACCGGCATGAACAGCTCCGTCGACACCACGGCCGCCGCGGCCGACCCCGCCGAGACGCTGCCGGTCCGGGACCGGCATCCGTGGGCGTTGTTCACCGACTGGTGCACCGCCTTCGGCCACGAGGTGCTGCCCGCCGACCCGCTGACCGTGGCACAGTTCGTGCGCGCCCACCCCGCCGCCGCGGCCACCCAGCGCCGGCGACTCAGCGTTATCAACACCGTCCACACCCGCGCCGGCCTACCCCCACCCGGCCGCAGCGAGACCGTCCGGCAGCTGCTCGATGCTGCCCGCCGCGACCGATTCCGCGAGATCGCCGCGCTTGTCGCGAACCGCGTGCCGTCAATCCCCACCACCGGATGGCCGCAGGGGTTGTTCGGTCGGCGCGACCGGCTGCTGCTGGTGCTGGCCGCCGGCGGGCTCGGATTCGTCCAGAGCAGCCGGCTGCGGCGCGGGGATGTTCACTGCACCGGCGACACCGTGTCTGTCGACACGGGCGACGGCCATCCGGTGGAGCTGACGCAGGTGGTTGCCGGGGTCGATGCGGTGGCGGTGTATCGGGACTGGGCCGAGGTGCAGTCCTTCCTCGACGAGCATCCCAACACCCGACTGCTGGCCCAGCACCTGACCGAGTCGGACGAATCCTTCGGCACCGTGGTGCCCGATCGGCGCCGGATCTGGCCGCTGCTGACCCCGATCGACCGGTGGGGTCACACGCCGCTGATGCCGCTCGCGATGACCGCTCAGTCGGTTGCCGCTGTGGTGCGGGCACACCTGATCGGCCGGGTGCCTGTGCACCGACCGTTGCCGATCCGCGTACAGCTTGATGAGGATGGTCGGGACGCGTCGTTCACGCAGGACGTCACCCTCGATCCCGACTACTACGAGCGCGGGGTCGCGGCCCGACACGCCGCCCAGCAACGACTCGGCGACATCGCCGAGGTGTTCGACGAGATCGGACACCGAGCTGACGCCCTGCTCGAGGAACTTCTAACTCTCCTGGACGACGTGAGTGGAGAGCCTGGCCGGGTGGATTTGCCCGTGAAGTAGGCACAGCAGGGGCGGCCGGAACTTCCTGGCTTTCGCGCGCACAGCGTCCGCAGCGGTCCGAGCTGGGGAGGCCACCGGGGGGCTCTCGCAACAGTGTCGACGGAGCTTCCTCGTGTACCGGCCTGCTGATCCTCCCGTCCAGTGTGTGGGGCTCGGGATCGGGTTCGGGGGCATAGCCGGAACGGGGGTCCTGGATCACCTCGGCGCGCCCACGACCAGCCGGCGTCGTCTCGGTGTTGCGTAGGTCGCCATGAGGAAGCATGGACTCAGCGCGCGGAATTCCGGAGGATTGGGACAGCTTGGTGAGAATCCGCTAGGTACAGGTCGGTGAGAAAATGCAGGTCAAGGGCCTGCGTCAGTGACAGATGCCACCGTCCGTCTCGCTGACCAAGCCTCCGATAGCATCCTCACCCGGCCTGGGGTGGGCTGCTGACGCACGGATGAGCAACTCTCGAGGGTGTCGAACCCATTGGGATTCCCCGTTGCATGCTGTGCGCAGTTCGGCGGTCGCCGCTGATGCCTCCGGCAGCCGGTAGAAACAGGAGCCTTGGGGCGTTCCTCTATGAAGTCCCGGAGGACCGTTGACACGTTCTGTCGTTCAACATACTGTATGCGAATGCATGATACTGAACACACGCAACCTTGCCTGTGAGATTTGGCACAGAGGAACTCTGTGGGGGGGTTCCGCGCCTTGACGCTCCGGTTGGACGAGAAGCAGTCACCGGGCAGCGGGTGAAAGAACCGAATCACATGCGACAGAAATCGAATGGAGTGTTCTAATGACGTCCCACGACGCGGTCGGTCCCGAATCGTCTCGTCCTCCCGCTTCGAGTACGCACTCGAAAAGGATGGAGATACGCGCCGTCACCAGCGGTGCACTGGGTTCTGCCCTCGAGTACTTCGACTTCGCATTGTATGGCGTGCTTTCCGCAACGCTCTTTCCCCAGCTGTTCTTCAGTGACCTGGGGCCGACGGGAAGTCTGCTCGCCTCGTTTGCCACCTTCGGTGTCGGATTCGCCGCCCGGCCACTGGGCGCCCTGGTCTTCGGCTACCTCGGAGATCGGTTCGGGCGCAAGCCGATCTTGCTCACCACGCTGGTGATGATGGGGATCGCGTCCATGTCGATCGGTTTCCTGCCTGCCGGGCAGGGGATCGGCGTCGCAGCGATTCTCGTGGGCTTGCGCTTCATCCAGGGCGTCTCGCTCGGCGGCGAGCTGGTGGGCAATCAGCTGATGACCATGGAACACGGGGATCAGAGCCGGCGTGGTCTGCTCGGATCGGTGATCACCGTCGGCTCACCCTTGAGTCAGGTGCTCGCCAATCTGGCGCTTGTCGCACTTAGTACCTCGCTCACCACGGAACAGTTCGAGTCGTGGGGTTGGCGCATTCCGTTCCTGTCGAGCATTCTGCTGGTGGTCGTCGCCATCTTCATCCGCCTCAAGCTCGAGGAGACCCCGGCCTTCGTTGCGGAAGAGGAAACCCGCGCTGCAGCGCCCAGCCCAGGCGGCAAGGGACTGGCCGTGCTGTGGTCGCATCCGCGTACAGTCATCACACTCATCCTGGTCTGGGGCGGTCCCGCACTGTCCTTCTATCTCGTGGCGGTCTACGGGCTCAGCCATCTGACGAAAAACACCGGCATGTCCCGCGACAGCGGCTTCCTGCTGCTGATGATCGCCAACGCGGTGTCGATCGTGGGTTGCCTCGGTGGCGGCTGGCTGTCCGACCGCATCGGACGCAAACCGGTGATGGTCGCCGGCATGTTCGGATGCATCACGGGCATCGCGGCGTTCTTCCCATTCTCGGGACCTGACCACGTCGTCATCACCGGTGCCAGCATGGCCCTGGTGCTCACATCCATCCAGGTCATGGCCGGCGTGCAGCCGGCGCTGTTCGCCGAACAATTCCCCACCGAGGTGCGCTTCTCGGGGGCGGCGCTCTCGCACTCCATCTCGAACTTGATCTTCGCCTCACCGTCCGCGTTCGTCGCCGCAGCTCTGGGAGCGGTCGGCGGCACCGGACTGGTCGCCGGATTCACCTTGGCCATCCTCGTGGTCTCGACCATCGCCGTGACACGGACCCGCGACGGACGCCACCTGGACCTCGCCGCCTACACCGAGATCAAGAAGACAGGCGACAACGGATCGGACTCGGAGTCAGCCCCGGCCCGACAGACGGTGTGAGGTAGTCCCGCGCCGGGTCGGATAGGCCCGGCGCGACAAGTCCAGCAGTTCCGCCCGGCAGCACCCATTCTGCCGCCGGGGTGGCGGGGGCGAGAACCGAGGGTAGCAACCCGGCTCCCGCCCCCGCCTCGGTGTACGTACCCGAAGCTTTCACACCCTCGTATCCTGATTCACGATTCCGTACATTGGAGGGGCGGGGACTGCCCCGTCGGGGACGGTCCGCACTCGCGTGAGTGTCATCCGGGTGGGCCGACGAAGCCCTGCAAAGATGTGCAGACGAATCAACGAAGAGGTGGAGTGGGAATGCCCAGCACGGACAACGCGCCGGCCCGCGGGGCCGAGCACAGAACGGTCAGCCGGGTGATGGCGATTCTGGAGGTCGTCATCGCCAGCGAACCGGAAGGTCTGCGTCTCGGTGAACTGTCGGACGCCATCGGGGCGCCCAAATCGTCGATCCACGGATACGCCAGAGGGCTCGTCGCCACCGGTTACCTCCGCGAGCACGAGGGTCGATACCTACAAGGACCCGCAGTGTCGACGTTGCTCGCCATCGGGGGACAGCAGGTCCCCGTCGGGTACCATCATGCGCTGGAGCAACTTTCGAAGGCGTGCGACGAAACCGCCATCCTCTCGATGCTCGTGGGTGACTCCGCCATCATCGTTGATCTCGTCGAGCCGACCCAGACCATCCGCGCATCACCGCCGTTGCACCAGCGCAACCCGCTGTGGCCTGTGAGCTACGGCAAATGCTTCCTCGCCTTCATGGAGCCGCGGCGCAGAGAAGCCTACGTCCGGCGGATCACCGACGACCCCGCCGAACGAGCCCGGATCACCGAGGAACTGGCGACCGTGCACGACACCCACATCGGCTACAACCGCGGCGAACGCTACCCGGATCTTTTCGGCGTGGCGAGCCCGATCCTGCTGCAAGGCCGGGACGTCACCATGGCCATCGGCCTGGCCGGACCGGCCGCAAGGATGGAAGCACAACTCGACAAAATATCGAAGAGCGTCCTCGAAGCCGCGGAGCTGCTGTCGAACGCAGGTGTCCGAGGCTGAGGCTCGACTCGATCACGGACAACGGCTCGCGCCGCCCGAACATATTTCGAGCGGCGCGAGCCGTTGTCCGTGATCATCTTTACGCGGTGCCGTGCAGGTCCCTGACGCTACGGTCGAGCGCCTCTCGGTGCTCCGGCGCGGCAATCCGGGCCAGCTTCCGGGCACGCTCGGCATCGGTGCACCCCGTGAGCACGGCGACACCGTACTCGGTGACGACCGCATCCACATCCACCCGTCCCGTCGTGACGAGCCCGGACAATGTGGGGACGATCGTCGAGGTCGTACCCCCGGCCGGCGAGGACACCGTCGAACGCAACGCAATGATCGATCGGCTACCCGTGAGCGCCGCGGCCCGGCTGAAATCCACCTGACCGCCGACAGCTCCGATGTACCGTCCGCGTGCGAGTTCCGCACCGACCTGGCCGGACAGATCGATTTCGATCGCCGAGTTGACGGACACGAACGAGCGCAGCTGTGACAACACCACCGGTGAATGGGTGTAGGACGTAGCGCGAAACTCGATGGGCAGCTCTGAAATTCGGAGATATCCGTCGTTGGTGCCGAAGGCCGATCCGGTGACGACGACGCCCGGGTCGATTTCTTTGCGGGCCCCGGTGAGGACGCCTTTGTCGATCAGGTCGAGCACTCTGTCGGTGATGATGCCGCTGTGGAACCCGAGATCGCGGTGGCCCGTCAGCGCGTCGAGTACCGCGTTGGGCAACGACCCCACTCCCATCTGGAGCGTGTCCCCGTCGTCGATGAGCGAGGCGACATGGTCGGCGATCCGTCGATCCACCTCGTCAGGAGCCCTGACGGGAACCTCGAGGAGGGGGCGATCGGTCTCCAGCACGGCAGCGAACATCGACAGCGGCAAGCGAGGGCCGCCTGTGGTGGCCGGCATCCGATGGTTGATCTCCGCGATGAGGGTCCGCGTGTGGGGTAGAGCGTCGGCCATGTAGTCGACCCCCACCCCCAACGTGACCAGCCCCTTCTTCTCCGGCGGTGAAACCTGGACGATGCCGACATCGCATGGAAGTCGGCCGGCGGCGAACATGCGTGGCAGCGCGGAGTAATGGCAGGGCACCACCTCGAGCCGGCCACCGCGGGAAGGATGGCGCAGCTCGCCGAGGGCCCCGTAGGAGGTCATCGTCAGCGTATCGGGCAGCTCCCCCTTCAGCCGGGGATTCCAGGACGCGCCCACGAAGGCCGTGACGGGACCGATCCGATCGGCGGCGTCGAGTACCGCGTCGACGAGGGGAGTCGGCTCGGCGCCGCCCTGGCCCCACCAGATGCCGTCTCCCGAGCGGATCAGGCCCGCAAGATCCATCACGGCTGCACTCACACTCTCTGGACGAGGGTGGCCGTGCCGAGGCCTCCGCCGCAGCACATCGTCACCAGTCCGATCTCCACATCTCGACGCTCCATTTCGGCCAGCAGTGTCGCGAACAAGCGTGACCCGGTGGTGCCGACCGGATGTCCGAGGGCGATGGCGCCTCCGTTGACGTTGACCCGCTCCATGTCGGGCTTGAGTTCCTGCTCCCAGGCGAGCACGACCGAGGCAAAGGCCTCGTTGATTTCGACGAGGTCGATGTCGTCCATCGTCATGCCGTTGCGCTCGAGCAACTTCCGTGTCGCGGGAATCGGACCGGTCAACATGATGGACGGGTCGACGCCGACTGTCGTCTGGTCGACGATGCGGGCACGCTTCGCCAACCCGAACCGGTCGACGGCATCGTCCGAGGCGAGGACCAGACCGGCGGCACCATCGGTCATCGGTGAGGACGTCCCTGCGGTGACGCGACCGGTGTCGGGCCGGAACACCGGCGTCAGCACCGCGAGAGAGTCCGTGCTGGTGCCGGGGCGGATGCCCTGATCCGACGTGCGCAGTGCACCGTCGAGATGCAGCGGCACCATTTCGCGTTCGAACCGTCCCTCGGCCACCGCGTCGGCGGCACGCCGGTGCGACCGCACGGCGAATTCGTCCATGGCCTCGCGGCTGATGCCCCACTGCTCGGCGATCCGTTCGGCGGCCTCGCCCATGGACGGAAAGTCCCATGCCTCGAGCAGCGCGGCCGGCCATGCCGGGCCGTAGAGTTTTTCGATCTCCCCGGCCGCGGACATCGGGATGTGACCCATGTGCTCGACGCCACCGGCGATCACGACGTCGTGGGTACCGGAGGCGACGAATGCGGCGGCCATGGCGACCGCGGTCTGCGCGGACCCGCAGCGACGGTCCACCTGGACAGCGGGCACGGTGGGTGAGTAGCCCGCCGACAGCCAGGCGTTGCGGCCCACGTTGCGGGACTGTTCACCGAAGGGCGAGGTGGTGCCGACGACGAGGTCCTCGACGTCGGTGTCGGCCAGGCCGGTGCTCGCGAGCAGCGCCTTGTAGACCTCGGCAAGCATCGTGGTGGGGTGCATCTCGCGGTACCACCCCTTCTGCCGGTGACCGCGTCCCATGGGCGTGCGGAGGGCTTCCACGATCCAGGCGTTCCGGCCGGCGAAAGCCATCAGATCACCATCCCGCCGTCGACGGGCAGCACCTGCCCGGTGATGTACGACGCTGCATCGCTCGCGAAGAATACGAACGTGTCGGCGATCTCGTCCGGGTACGCCCATCGGCCGAGAGGGATACGCGCAAGCGTTGTGGCGGCGAGTTTTTCGTCTGTGCGGATCGTCGTCGTCATCTTCGTCGCGGCGAGTGGCGCGACCGCGTTGGCCGTGATCTTCCGTTTGGCGAGTTCCTTGGCGAACGACTTCGTCAGACCGACGATGCCGGCCTTGGCGGCGCTGTAGTTGACCTGCCCGATCGTGCCGACCAGACCGGCCGCCGAGGTCACGTTGATCACGCGGCCGGTACCGTCGTCCGGCAGGTAAGGCAGCGCGGCCTGGGTCACCGTGAACGTGCCGCCGACGTGCACATCGAGGACGAGTCGGAACTTTTCGGGGGTCATCTTGGGGAACATCGCGGGAGCGATGACTCCGGCATTGTTGACCACGATGTTGAGGACGCCGTCGTTGAGATTCGCTGCCTGCTCGACCGCGGCAGCGGCCTGGTCGGCGTCTGTCACGTCGAGGGCGGCCGCCTGGGCGTGCCCGCCGGCCGCGGTGATCCGGTCCACGACCGCAGCGGCCGCGTCCTTGTCCATGTCGGTGACGAGCACGGCTGCACCGGCGGCGGCGTAGGCAGTCGCGACGGCGGCACCGATGCCGCCGCCGGCACCGGTGACCAGAGCCGAGCGACCGGTAAGAGTAAACGAATCGGACATCAGTAGCTCCTGGGCAGTCGGAGAACGTGCTCTCCGAGGAAGTTGAGGATCATTTCCTGGCTGATCGGCGCAATCCGGGTCAGCCGCGCTTCCCGGAAGTAGCGAGCGACGTGGTATTCCTCCGAATAGCCCATACCGCCGTGGGTTTGCAGCGCGCGGTCGGCAGCGTCGAACCCGGCGTCGGCACAGAGGTACTTCGCGGTGTTGGCTTCACGGCCACAGGGCAATCCCTTGTCGTAGAGCCAGGTGGCCTTGCGGAGCATCAGCTCGGCGGCGTCGAGTCGTGCCAGCGAGTCGGCGAGCGGGAATGCGATGCCCTGGTTCTTGCCGATCGGCCTACCGAACACTTCACGCTCGTTGCCGTACCGGACCGCGGCGCGCAGGGCGGCGCGTCCGATGCCGAGTGCTTCGGAGGCGATGAGACATCGTTCGGGATTGAGGCCGTCGAGGATGTACTTGAAACCCTGGCCTTCTTCTCCGACGCGATGCTCTTCGGGGATGCGCAGATCGTCGATGTACAACTCGTTGGAGGTGACCGCGTTACGCCCCATCTTCCGGATCGGGCGGATGTCGACGTGGGCGCGGTCGAGGTCGGTGAAGAACAGCGTCAGGCCGTCGGTCTTGCGGGCCGAGTCCTCGTATTTCGCTGTGCGGGTGAGAAGCAGGATCTTCTCCGCCTCGACCGCCTTGGAGATCCACACCTTGCGGCCGTTGACGACGTAATCGCTGCCGTCGCGGCGAGCGAAGGTGGTGATGCGGGTGGTGTCGAGACCGGCACCCGGCTCGGTGACGCCGAAGCAGACGTGCAGGTCGCCGTCGGCGATCCGGGGAAGGTTCTCCTTCTTCATCTCCTCGGAGCCGTGCACGATCACCGGGTGCATGCCGAAGATCGACATGTGGATCGAGCTGGCACCGTTCATGCCGGCTCCCGACGCGGCCACTTCCTCGAGCAGGATCGACGCCTCGGTGATTCCGAAGCCACTGCCGCCGTACTCCTCGGGTGTGGTGATGCCGAGCCACCCACCCTGCGCGAACGCGTCGTAGAACTCGGTGGGGAATTCGTGGGCCTGGTCCTTCTCGAGCCAGTACGTGTCGTCGAATTTCGCGGCCAGTTCGGCCACTGCTTTTCGGATTGTCTGCTGGTCCTCGGTGAGCTCGAAGTCCACGTCCCGGCCTCCTCAGCATTCGTAAGTATGAATGTCGATACGATATAGTGAATGCACGGTATGGTCAACGGGCGGTCGACGACGGTTCTGATCCCAGATAGCGGACCGGCGATTCGCGCGACCGCGCTAGAGATCGAGATCGATAGAGCGGAGGCTCCATGCGCAACGAAGATGTAGGAGGCCCGGGCCGCGCCCGGTCGGCTGTGACCGAGGAGGTGCTGACCGCCGAACCGGCACTCGACACGACCGGACGAGGCTCCCGGCGAATCGTACAGCGCGGCCTGTGGTTCGACGAGATGGAACTCGACACCGTCTACGAGCACCGGCCGGGCCGGACGGTCACCGAAGCCGACAATGTCCTGTTCACGACGCTGACCATGAACACCCAACCGCTCCACCTCGACCAGGCGGAGAGCGAGCACCTTGCGCCCTTCCATGACCGCCTGGTGAACTCGATGTTCACGTTGTCCACGCTCGTGGGCTTGTCGGTGGCGCAGTTGACCCAGGGCACAATTGTGGCCAACCTGGGGTTCTCCGAGGTGAAGTTCCCCCATCCGGTGCGCCACGGCGACACCATCTACGCCGAGACCGTCATCGCGAACAAGCGCGAATCCCGCAGTCTCCCGAACGCCGGCATCGTTACCTTCACCCACACGGCACGCAACCAACGCGGCGAGATCGTCGCCGAAGCGACCCGCGCCACGCTCGTGAGGAAACAGCCATGACGCAGTGGACCCCGCCTCCCGGATGGCTGTTCTGCCCCGCCGATCGACCGGAACGATACCGAAAAGCATTGCAGCGGGCCGACATAGTAGTCCTCGACCTCGAGGACGCCGTCGCACCCGAACGTAAGGACGTGGCCCGCCGGGCCGTGGCCGAGCTCGTGAACGACGGCGTCTACGACTTCGAACGAACCGTGCTTCGCATCCACGGTGCCGGCAGCTCCGAACACACAGCCGACCTGCAACTGCTGCGCGAGACCTCCATCGTGCGCATCATGCTGGCCAAAGCCGAGCGGGCCGACGACCTCGCGCCACTCGGCCACCTCGAGGTGATCGCCTTGATCGAAACGCCGCTCGGTGTGGATCAATGCTCATCGCTCGCGGACGCCGCGTGCGTCACCGCTCTGATGTGGGGCGCCGACGACCTCGTCGCCGGCCTCGGCGGACTGTCGTCCCGACACCCCGACGGTCGGTATCGCGACATTGCCCGATACGCCCGGTCGCGGGTTCTCGTTGCCGCCAAAGCCCGCTCCTTGATCGCCATCGATGCCGTCTACATGGACATCCCCGATGTGGATGGCCTTCGCACCGAGTGCCTCGACGCGGTGGCGGTGGGTTTCGATGCCACCGTCGCGATCCACCCCACACAGGTCGACGTCATCCGCGATGCGTACGCGCCGCCCGCCGATCAAGTGCGATGGGCCCGGGACCTGCTGGCGGCGACGAATGACGGCCGCGGCGTGACCACCTTCGAAGGTCGGATGGTCGACGGTCCGGTCTATGCGCAGGCACGCCGCATCCTCGCTCGGTCGCGCCACACCGGCGAGCGAGGCGAACGCGCGACCGAGCCGGCGACGGCCTGACACCCCCGTCGAGAGAAATGTTCAGCGCGGACGCGCTGCACACCAGGAAGTGAAGGACTCGGACATGGCAGTAATGGTGACCGGAACGGGCTTCGTCGGAAGCTACGTCGTCAGAGACCTGTTGAAAGCCGGCAAGGAGGTCGTCCTCTACGGTTACTTCGGCGGCAGGGGAGAACCGGCGGACATCGAGCTGCCCGATCTGAAATTCCTCGACTACCTGCTCGGGGGAGATCTTTTCGACAAGGTCTCCGTCATCGTGGGTGACATCTCGGACCAGGCGGCCGTCAGGTCGGCCGTCGAAACCAACGACATCGACTCGGTCGTGCATCTCGCCTCGATGGTCGGCGCCGCCTCGGAGGCCAACGCGCCGGCCGCCGTGCGGGTCAACGCCGGGGGAACGGCAAACGTCTTCGAGGCCGCCGCCCAGCTCGAGTTGAACAAGGTGGTCTGGGCGAGCTCGGTCACGGTCTTCGGACCCCGTTCGAAGGGACCGCAGGGCGTCATCACCGACGACAGCGACTACGACCCAGACGGCGTCTACGGGGCAACCAAGGTGTTCTCCGAGTATCTGGCCACCCGGTACTACGAGAACTTCGGGCTCGACACCGTCGGGCTGCGTTTGAGCCGGGTCTACGGCTTCGGTGAGCACGTCAAGGCGGGTCGGGGATCCGGTACGACGTGGTTGCTCGACGCGCTTCATGCCGCGGCTGTCGAGTCCGGCCCAGCGAGGTTCCTCTTCGGGGATCACAGCCTCGACTTCCATTACGTCGAGGATGTATCCGACGCCTTCGTCCGGGCACTGGAAGGTCCGGACGTCGGCGGCAGATGCTTTCTCACACACGGCGATTACCGTCCCATCAAGGAGGGTTACGAGTTCCTCCGTGCCATGCTGCCGGGGGCGGATCTCTCGTTGGAGAACGGTAGTGGAGCCGACCTGCCCGCCGGCTCCACCATGGCGTGGGCTCGTCGCTACGACGCGAGCAGGGCCGAGGCCGAACTCGGCATTCGCAGCCGTTACTCGATGGAAGAAGGTCTCTACCGGACCGTGAGCCAGTATCGCCGGTATGCAGGGCTACCGGAAGTTTCCCGCCCCGCGGCGAGGTGACCTCTGCCGCTCCGGGATACCGACTCGCCGACCACCTAAGCACCTCGGCCGGAGCCGACCGACCGCGGCGTATGTAATATCGCATGCACATATGTAATCCCGACCGACCCTAAACCTAAACCACGCTAGTTCCCCCCCGAGCCCACGAAGCGGCTCCCGAATCGTGATACACCGGCGGTGTGGCCGTCCAAGGCTGCACTCCTGATGGAGATTTCCGGAAGGTGGGAGGACGTCGAAGTCGGCGTGGACGAGCCCCGGGCCCACGAAGCGACCTGGCGTATGCGGCAGCAGGTTGGGCGATCGTCGAAGCGGTCGGGTCCAACGTGACACATCCAGGCCCTGCACCACCCGGAATTGAGGGAGACAGATGACCGACACCACCGCACTGCCCGTTCGCCCCGCGAGTTTCGACGAGCTCACGTCGTTGATCGGCAAGGAGCTGGGACCCACCGACTGGCATGACGTCACCCAGGAACGCGTCAATGCCTTCGCCGACGCGACCGGCGACCACCAGTGGATTCACATCGATCCCGAGCGCGCCGCCGCCAGCCTGCTCGGCGGCACGATCGCGCACGGGTTGTACAGCCTGTCCCTCGGACCGGCACTGTCGGCGACCCTGCTGCGGTTCGACGGTTTCGCCCACAGCTTGAACTACGGCTACAACAAGGTGCGTTTCCCCGCGCCGGTGCCGGTGGGTTCACGCATCCGGATGCGCGCCACCGTGCAGTCGGCGGAACAGGTCGGGGGCGGCATTCAGGTGACGATGAGCCAGATCGTCGAGCGCGAAGGCTCCGACAAGCCGGTGGTCGTGTCCGAGTCCGTCGCCCGCGTCGTCGAAGCCGGATAACCCTGATACCGAATGGCGGCGGTCTCCGCGGTTCCGCTCGGCGACGTGAACCGGCTCGGCGCACGGTGCCGCGACGTCGGGCGCGAGCGTCCATACGGTTGAGAAACTGGACGGGTCGCTCGATGTGCTGCGGCCAAGTCCAGCCTCGCCACTGCGTATCACGCGTCAGCTCGGCAGTGATGTCACGACCACGCCAACGATTTTCGTCAACTTGTCCAACGCTGACACGGCGGCGCCGATCGCGGGCCCGAGTTCGTGCCACACGCCGAGCGCGCCGCCAGCGAGGACGCACTCGGTCTCGGACCGGGTGGACACCGTGTTCACGCGACCCCGCCGCACCCGCCGCCAATTCCCCTATACGCCCTCACAAACTCGGGAACGGAGGGTGCGGCCGCCAGGAGGATTCTGTCGGTGGGCGACAGGCCCGCCACCGTGAGCGCTCCCGCATACGGGGGGCCCGGACGTCGGCGACAGATGCTTTCTGACACACGGCAATACTCGGCCCATCGAGATGGGTTACGAGCTCCTCCGCGCACTGCTGCCGAGGGCGGATCCCTCGTTGCAGAAGGGCGGAGACGACCTGCCCGCCGGCTCGGGTGGACCCGCACAACAGCGATATTGGCTCACGGTCCGGTAAAGACCTGAGGTTTTCCCGCCTCCGCGTCGAGGTGACCTCTCCCGGTCCGGGATGCCGGTTCGCCGGCCGGCGAAGAACCCTGCCGAAGCGTTGACCGACTGTGAGGTACGTTATATCGTATGCAAGTACGTAATCGCGAAGGCCTGCTCCCGAACTCCTGACGCCGCTCCCCACTCGTGAATACACCGGCGGCGGCGCCGCGGACTCAGCCATCGCACGAACCGCGGCGCGACCACCACGCGACTACGGCGCTCGGACCCCGCAGACCGAGCAGAGCCACCCCGCCACCCACCACTGGGCACGTGTCGCCTCCGCGCCAGAGGAACGAAAGGAACGAACCGATGAAGTCCAAGGCTGCACTCCTGATGGAGGTTCCGGGAAAGTGGGAGGTCGTCGAAGTCGACGTGGACGAGCCCCGGGCCAACGAAGTGTTGCTTCGCAACATCGCGGCCGGGCTGTGTCATTCCGATGAGCACCACGCCACCGGAGACAGCGACCGCCAGCACCTGCCGTACTGCGGCGGGCACGAGGGCTCGGCGATCGTCGAAGCGATCGGCCCGGGGGTGACCACGGTCAAGCCCGGCGACCACGTGGTCACGGCATTTCTCCCGAGCTGCGGCCGCTGCCGCTGGTGTGCGCGAGGCATGCAGAATCTGTGCGATGTCGGTGCCCTCATCCCCACCGGCGCGATGCTCGACGGGACGCACCGCATGCATCACGAGGGCCGTGACGTCTCTCAGGCGTGCTTTCTGGGTACGTTCTCACAGTGGAGCGTCGTCCCCGAACGCAGCTGTATTCCGATCGACAAGGACATCCCTCTCATCGCGGCGGCTCTCCTCGGATGCGGCGTACCCACCGGCTGGGGATCCGCTGTCACCGCCGGCGGGGTGGTGCCCGGTGACGTCGTCATCGTGATGGGTACCGGCGGTCTCGGAATCAACGCCGTTCAGGGCGCGAAGCATGCCGGTGCCGCGCGGATCATCGCTGCGGACCCGATCGAATTCCGGCGCACCAGTGCACTGTCGTTCGGTGCGACCGACGCCGTGTCCTCGATCGAGGAAGCCACGGACCTCGCACGCTCCCTCACCAACGGTCAGGGTGCGGACGTCGCGATCATCACGACCAGCATCCTCGAAGGCGTCCAGGTCGCCCGAGCGCTCGAGGCAGTCCGGAAAGCCGGAACACTGGTTGTCACCGCGGTTCCCGGCCGCAACCCCGGCGAGCTTCCCATCGATCTCGCGCAGTTCCCCCTCTTCCAGAAGCGCATCCAGGGCTGCTTGTACGGCGCCATGTCGCCCACCCTCGCCGTGCCGAGGCTCCTCGATCTCTACCGCGCCGGGAGCCTGAAACTGGACGAACTGGTCAACCGCACCTTCACTCTCGACGAGATCAACGACGGATGGGCGGCGATGTACGACGGGTCCACACTGCGCGGCATTGTCCTGCACGACACACCGTAGGACGCCTGGCCGGCCCTCCCCAGCGGAGTGTAGCCGCGCAGTGACGAACATGCCCTGTCCGGACCTGGCCGGACAGGGCATGTTCTTTGTGTAGGAGCATGTTCGCGGTGCGGGATCCTCACGTCTGTGCGCTGTCGGTCTCCTGCGCCCCACCATCTACATCACCGGCCCTTGCCGGCTGCGGTGCTGGCCCACCGGCCGGTGCACGATCGACCACGCCGACGGTCCCCGTATGCGGGTGCCGCCGGCGTGGTCGATCGTCGGTCAGCGATCGAGGGCCTCGAGAATCGATTTCGTCTCGAGATAGGCATCGAGTCCCTCGACGCTGCCGTCCCTGCCCCAGCCGGACTGCCGATATCCGCCCTGCGGGATGTGAATTCCACCCGCCCGGTGGACGTTCACCCCGACCCGGCCGGCACGCAACTGCCGTGCCACCGCGTGCGCCGACCCGATGTCCCTGGTCCACACGCTCGCGGCCAACCCGTAGTCGGTGTCGTTCGCCAGCGCGACCGCTTCGTCGACCGAGCTGAACCGCATCGCACCGATCACGGGGCCGAAGATCTCCTCCCGCACCACCTTCATCTCATGGTTCACCTCGGCCATCACGGTCGGTTCGAAGAAGAATCCCTTGCCGTCGACCGGCGATCCACCGCTGACGACACGCGCACCGTCCTCGACGCCGCTGCGGACGTACTCGGCCACCCGGCTCACCTGCCTCGCCGAAATCAACGGTCCCAGCTCGACTCCCGGTTCGCTACCGTGGCCCATCTTCAACGTGCGCGCCGCTTCGCCGACACCGTCGACGACCGCGTCGTACACCGAATCGTGGACATACAGTCGCGTCCCGGCCGTGCAGATCTGCCCCGCGTTGTAGAAGACGGCCGCGGCCACCGCAGGGATCACCTTGTAGATGTCCGCGTCCGCCAACACCACCACCGGGGATTTACCGCCCAGCTCGAGGGTCAGCTTCTTCAGATTTCCGGCAGCAGCGCCGAGAATCAGCTTGCCGACCTCGGTGGAACCGGTGAAGGACACCTTGTCCACACCGCGGTGTGCGGCAATCGCCGCCCCGACCTCCGTCCCCGATCCGGTGACCACGTTCACGACACCGCCGGGTACCCCGGCCTCTTCGAGAAGTGCGGCGACACGCAGCGTCGTCAACGGCGCTTCCATCGCCGGTTTGAGGACGCAGGAGCAGCCCGCGGCCAGGGCGGGGGCAAGCTTCTGCGCCGCCATCACCACGGGGGCGTTCCACGCGGTGATCAACCCTGCGACCCCGATCGGCTCGCGCAGTGTGTACGCATGCACACGCTGCTCCGCCGGGCCGAGCTCGAGGGTTCTGCCGTGGATCTTGTCCGCGAACCCCGCGTAGTAGCGGAACGCGCTGATCGCTTCGCCCACCATCGCATAGGCGTGCGCGAGCGGCAGACCGACGTTCGCACTCTCGAGTCGCGCCAATTCGTCGCGGTGGGATTCGAGGAGATCCGCCACGCGCCAGAGCACAACGCCGCGGTCGGCCGGCGACAGTCGCCGCCACCGACCATCCTCGAACGATCTCCGTGCCACGGCGACGGCCTTGTCCACGTCTTCGGCGTTCCCCCGCGTAACCCGGGCGATGACGTCGCCGGTGCCGGGGTCGAACACGTCGAAGGTCTCACCCGTCAGCGATGCGGTTTCGGCTCCGTCGATGATCATTCCGAGGGGAGTGGCCGGATCGAAGCGTCCGACCTGTGGGGTTACGACGATATCTGTCATCAGAGGTGTTTCGCTTTCGTCAGGAAGGCGTGAGGCGCGCCGGTCGAGGCGTGGTCACCGCGTGCTACTCGCCTCGGAACTGCGGTGTACGGCGTTCCCGAGCCGCGGCGATGCCTTCACGGAAGTCGGCCGTCAGCTTGAGAGCAGTCTGGTCCCTCCAGTCTCTTTCGAGCGTATCGCGTACAGCATCGGCGAGGTCACCGTGAAGTCGTCGACGGATCGCCGCCACCGCCAGTGGGGCCGAGGTGGCGATCTCGGCGGCATAGGACTGGGCCTCGCCGAGCAACTTCTCGTCGTCGGTGAGTCGATCACACAGCCCGATCTGCAGGGCTTCGTCTGCGTAGACCATGCGACCGGTGTAAAGCAGGTCGCTCGCCCGTTGTAACCCGATCAGACGCGGAAGGGTGAGCGAGAGCGCAAATCCTTGGCTGAAGCCCAGTCGTGCGAAGTTGGCGGCGAAGCGGCTCTGGGCGGTGGCGATGCGGAAATCCGCGGCGAGAGCCAACCCGAGGCCGCCGCCGATGGCCGCACCGCGCATCGCCGCGACCACCGGAACGGATCGTTCGAACAGTCTCGGCACCACCTCGTAGATCGGCGAGGTGGCGGCGCCCGGTGCGGCGGTGTCGTTGCTGCCGAAATCGGCTCCCGCGCAGAAGTGCCGGCCGTCGCCGTAGAGCACGATTGCGCGGGCGCCGCGGGCGCTCAGATCGTCGAAGGCATCTGCGAGCGCGGTCAGCAGAGCAGCGCTGAGATAGTTGTAGGGGCCTCGGGCGAAGGTGACGGTACCGACGTGCGAGCTGTCGAGCTCGGTGTCGAGGGCGATGTCGGGTGTCACCGCACTGCCACCTCGACGGCGCTTTCGACCACGTGGTAGTCACCGAGGTCGGCGTTGTTGAGCAGGTGCCAGAACTCGACGAGCTCCCAGGGGTTGTTCCCGACCACGCGTCCCTTGTCGTTGCGGACGTAGGTGGTCATTCCCTGGTGGGTCCAGATCATCTGCTGGTGACGTTCCTGCACGGCCTCGTTGTAGGTCTCGAAGACGTCCTGCCGGCACTCGACTTCGCCGATGCCGGCCTCGAACATCGCTTGCAGGCTCTTGAGGACGTAATTGATCTGGCATTCCATCACAAAGATGAAGGCGCCGCCGTGTCCGAGCTGCGTGTTGGGGCCGTACAGGACGAACAGATTGGGGAAGTCGGGAACGACCGTCCCCAGGTAGGCGCGCGGGTCGGTGTCGTCCCAGGCATCGCGGATGCTCAGGCCGTCGCGGCCCCTGATCGGCAGGGTCGAGAGCATGCGGGCGACGTTGTAGCCGGTCGCCAGGACGATGACGTCGACCTCGTAGCTGTTCCCGTTGCGGGTGTGGATGGTGTTTCCCGAGATGTGGTCGATCCCGTCGTCGGCGTTGTCGACGAGCGTCACCTCAGGACGGGTCAGCATCCGGAACCAGCCGTTGTCGAGCAGCATGCGCTTGCCGTACGGCGGATAGTTCGGGATGACGCGCGGCGCGAGTTCCTGGCGGTCGCCGAGTTCTTCCCGGATGTAGCGTTCGAAGAACCGTCGGTGCCCGGCGTTGATCGCATTGATGGAGTGCTGCGGGTCTTCCCAGTTCGGGTCCTTCTGCAGCGACGGATACACCTTGCTGTCGAAGATCCAGCTGAGCCTGATGCGGTACCAGTGCTGGTACAGGGGGATTTCGCGCATCAGGAACCGGATCGGTTCCGGAACCGGCTTGTGGAACTTCGGGAAGGGTGCCGCCCACTGCCTGGTCCGCTGGAAGATGGTGAGCGACCGAACGTCGTCGACGATGGCGGGCGCCAGTTGCATGGCGCTCGCGCCGGTGCCGATGATCGCGACCCGCTTGTCGGTCAGGTCGAGCGTCGAATCCCAGCGCGCGGTGTGCACCACGGGGCCGTCGAACCCGTCCAGGCCGGGGATATCGGGAACGATCGGCTCGGCGAAGAGCCCGACGGCGCTGATGAGGACGTTGGTACGGACGGTCTCTTCGGTGCCGTCGGGGCCGCGCAGGCGGCTCACCCAGACGTGCTCGCTCTCGTCGTAGTCGGCAGCGAGGACCTCGGTTCCGAACCGGATGTGGTCGTAGATGCCGTTGCGCCGGGCGACGCCACGGAAGTAGTCGTCGATCTCCGCCTGCGGCGGGAAGTACCGGCTCCAGTCGCCCCCGTCGAAGGTGTACGAGTACAGGTGACTCGGCGTGTCGACACTGCACCCCGGGTAGTGGTGCGAGTGCCAGACACCGCCGGTGTCGTTCTGCTTCTCGACGATGATGTACGGAATGCCCGCCTGCTGGAACTTGATCGCCGCGCAGACTCCGGACATCCCGGCTCCGACGATCAGTGCGGTGAAGCCCGGCGGAACGAGTCCGTCCAGCGAGGCGGTGTCCGGTTCGGAGAAGGCCTTCAGGCGGGCGGTCATGATCCCGGCGTACTTGTCGGGAACAGGTGCTCCTTCGGAGGCCGCCATCATCTCGAGCAGCAGCTGCGGCGCCGGTTCCGAGATCGCGATCTCACCATTGCGGTGCCAGGCGCGGATCGCGTCGAATGCACCGTTGCGGATCCGGTCCTGGATTTCGGTGGGCAGACCGCCGGTGTCGTTGTCGTCGACACCGCGACTGCGCACCGGCCGGTACGGCTCTTCGAGCCACCGCTTGTCGCCGGTCAGCTGCACCAGCACGAGAAGCAGCGTGGGGATGTTGGCGATGTCGAGTGCTTCGCGCAGCCGGCGGTCGAAGTCGTTGGCTTCCGGCTGGTCCCGGTCTGCGGATTCCGTGGTCGTGTTGGACAAAGCCACACCTTCCCCTCTTGATGAGCGGGCGCCTGATGTTCGCGCTCCGCGATCGCCGATCCAGTGACATACGATATTATGAATACCCATACGGTATATCGAAGATCGTACGGCCGGGTTCCGTTCCGGTCAATACGTGGATCGAGGCGGTTTCGGCCCAGAAGCGGGGTGGATGAAGTGCTGCGGCGACCACCGCGGGGATGCACCGCGGCACGAGGTCCACGCCGGAAAGTGGCGAACACGACGTCAAACCGAGTGGTTTGTCGCAGGATGGAGTGCAGTTTCCCGAAGAATCCGAGCTGCATCGCGCCCGGCGGAACCGAGAGTCGGCCGGTGCTGTGCAATCACCGCCTCGCGATCAGATCGTGGAGACCCTCCCGCAAGGCGACATCCGTCGGCAGCGAGACCTGCCGGTAGAACAGTCTTTTGGTTGCCGCGACGAGGGAGGCGTCGAATCGCGTATACGCCGCAGCCAGCGCGAGCGCCTCCATGTCGGCACGCTGGTCGGCAATGCGATTGACCACGCCGTACGCCAACGCTTCGTCGGCACCGAGCCGGCGACCGGTGGTGACGAGTTCGAAGGCCAGGTTGCGGTTCATGTGCGCGAGAGCACTGGGCATCACCAGCGGCGGATAGGCGCCGTTGGGTAGTTCGGGGTAGCCGAGGGAGAATGCCTCACCTGCTACGACCAGGTCGGCGCTGAGCGCCAACGCGGCACCGGCACCGAGCGCCGGACCGTGGACCGCCGCCACGACGGGAACGGCGAGCGTACTCGGACACGCCAGGACATCCGCCATGATCCTGGCACGGTCGATCACGGCTTCCGTGGGTCCCGTGCGAAATTCCGAGGTGTCGCCACCTGCGCAGAAGACCGGGCCGCACGCCTTCAACACGATCGCCCGCACGGCCGCGTCTGCGGCGGCGGCGGTGTACGCCTCCCGTAATTCGGTGAGAAGCTGCGTGTCGAGCGCATTGCGCTTGGCGGGCCGGTTGAGCGAAATGACGCGCACGCGACCGCTGCCGATTTCCTCGTCCTCGACCAGCACGGTGTTGTGCCCCTCGGATGTCGATCGGGTCATCTCACTCCTCGAAGGGTTCCGTCTTCCGTTGCGGCAGGGGCATGTCCGCTCAGCCTGCGGTGGTCGTGAACGCAGGACGGACCACGCCTTCGCCTGCGGACCCGAACGCTTCACCGGTCACATTCCCGACCTTATGTGTTTGTAATCTCGTATGCAAATACGATAAGATGAATGACGGGTGCCCCGGGGCAGTGCATCGACCGCGAATTCGGTAGCCCGAAAGCACAGATCTCCACGGGCCACGAGTGTGGGTCCGAACGCGAACCGGTAGCGGCGACTGTTTCCGCTCGCACGAATGCGACCGGCCTATGAGAGGACGCAGCAATATGAAACGTGACGCGACAATGCGGTGGCTTGCCGGCGTGCATGTGGTCCAGGTAGGGCGGTCGGTCGCTCTCCAGATTGCCGGCTCTGCCCTGGGACAACTGGGCGCCGTCGTCAAACAGGTGGCCACCCTGCGAGACGTCGACACCAACGCCGACGTCGTCTTGGTCGACCGGATCGAACAACCGGCAGTCCTCCCGGACGGACACGCCCCCAGCGCCGACGAATACCGCGAATTCGTCGCCGCCAACAACCGCAACGTCTGGGTCACCGCCAGCGCATTCGGGCTGACCGATATCCGCGCCGACATGTTCGCATCCGATCTCACACTGCTCGCCGCCGGCGGCATCCTCGGGCACTCGCGCATCGGGGACGAATTCGCCCCTACGGTGCCGCCGGGCACGGTGGCACTCAAGCTCGTCGGTCACGTCACCGCCGTCGCTGCCCTCCACGGACTTCACGCCCGCCGCGCCGGAACAGGCCCGGTGCACGCGGACGTTTCGGCGCAAGCCGCGATCATCGCGACGGGACTGTCGCTTGAGATGGCGCACGCACTGTCGCGTTGCCCGGACGAAGGCGGCAGTGCCCGCTACGGCGCACCCTCGGGCTTCGTCGACTGTCGCGACGGGGCGGTCTACGTTCTCGTGCTGGAAGAACACCAGTGGCGGGCCTTCCGGTCGGTCATGGGGTCCTCGCTCGAATCGGTCACCACCCTGGAAGACGCCCGGCAGCAGTCCGACCACGTCAATGCCCAGCTGACGGCCTGGGCATCGACCCGCACGGCACAGGAGTGCGAGCAAGTCCTCCAGGCGGCGGGTGTCCCCTGCACCGCCGTCAATGCCGTCGAGACCTTCGCCGAGCGCTCACGCGCGCTCGGGCGGAACTTCGACCTGTCCGGACCCGACTGCCCCGTGCTTCCCACCCAGATCACCGAAGTGCCGAAGGACACCGACGACACCGCCGGGCGCAGACGCCTGTCGGACCTTCGGGTGCTCGACGCCGGACATGTTCTCGCAGTACCACTCGCCGGAGCCTGGCTCGGCGCGATGGGCGCGCATGTCGCCAAACTGGAAGACCTCGACCGGCTCGACGTCTACCGCCGCCGAGGCCCGTTCGTCGACGGCACCCCCGGCCCCAACCGCAGCGCATACTTCAATCAGCTCAATTTCTGCAAACATCCACTGCAGTTCTCGGGCGGCGACTCGTCTCGCGCTGTGGACCTCGCCTCGTTCGACGTCGTGATGGAAAACCTCAGCCCCCATCGCGCCCGGGCCATCGGTGTCGACACCACTTCCGTGTTGGCGCAACACTCACCGAAACTCCTGCTCTCCTCCAGTGGGTTCGGGCGCACGGGCGCCTGGGCCGGTTACCGCGCATACGGCCACAACATCCACGCCTTCGCCGGCCTCGTCAATGCCACCAAGGACGCACGGGGCGGTATGGGAGACATCGGCACGCCCTGGGCCGACCCGCTGACCAGCGTCATCCTCGTCACGTGGACACTGGCCTGGTGCCTGGCGGAATCCCACACCTCCAGCTTGGCGCTGGACATCTCCATGGCGGAACTCGTCGCCGTCCAGATCGCCGAACTCGCCGGCCCCGAGGCGGCCGACCCCTACGCCCCACGAGAAGCCGAGACCGAGTTCTTCATGCGCGAACACGCCACGGGACGGCTGCTCGCGATCACCCTCCGCAGCGACGAGGAACGCGCCCGCTTCGAAGCCGCTACAGGTGTTCGGCCGCCGGTGATCGACCGCCGCGTTCCCCTCATCGACCAGGTGCCGACAGCTCAGGACGGCCATGACCTCGAGCAGGCACTGCTCGAGCAAGGACTAACGGTGTCCGTGGTCCACACCTCGGCAGGACTGGTTCGAGACGAATTCGTCAGAAGCACCGACCTGTTCCGTTCCGTGGAGAGCCCGAGCGTGGGCCGGTACGAAGTCACCGGTTTGCCGTGGACGCTCGTCGGTGAACAGGTGCAACCACTGCGACCCGCACCCGAACTTCCGACGCGCGGCTGAGGCAACGCGGTGGATGGTGCCCGGTCGGCACTGAACCGGACCGGCACACCAACCGCCGGCGAGCCACCGGGCGGCAGGAACACCGAACCGCACCGACGTGATCCGGCCGCGACATTGGCAATCATCCTCGCGACCTACTTCATGATCGTGTTCGACAACTCGATCATCTTCACGGGCATCCGCGACATTGCGGAAGACCTGGACCTTTCCGCATATGCGATGTCATGGGTGCAGAATGCGTACACCGCCGTGTTCGGCGGGCTGCTCCTGCTCGGGGCACGGACCGGGGACATTCTCGGCCGCAGGACCACCCTCATTGCCGGACTGACGGTGTTCGCGCTTGCATCGCTGCTGGTCGGAGCCGCCCAGAACGGCGCGTGGATCGTTGCTGCCCGAGCGCTGCAAGGAGTGGGTGCCGCTTTCGCGGCGCCCTCCTCCCTGGCGTTGGTCACGGCAGCCGTTCCCGCCGGGAAACCACGGGTTCGTGCTGTCACGGCCTACGGCATGATGGCGGGACTGGGCACCAGCATAGGATTCGTCGTCGGTGGCGCACTGACGCATTGGGTTTCGTGGCGCGCAGGCTTCGCGATCAACGCGCCGATCGGGGTGGCCCTGATTGCGGCTGCGCTGAAATTTCTTCCGCGCACCAGAGCGGTACCCGGGCGCTTCGACATGACCGGCGCGATCACATCGACGGCAGGCATGGCATTGCTCGCATACGGCATCGTCCAGTGCGGCGTATCCGGGTGGACCTCGCCTCTCGCGTTCGGCCCGGTCGCAGCAGCGGTTGTGGTGCTGACGGTGTTCGTCGTCAACGAGGGGCGCGCCGAGCATCCGATCATGCCGTTACGCCTTTTCGCCAGTGGGCAACGGTTCATCGCCTTCGTGGTGCGGTTGCTCTTTGCCGGATCGATGATTCCCTTTTTCTTCTTCGCGTCCCAGTTCCTGCAGGACACATACGGCTGGAATCCGCTGCAGACGGGACTTGCGTTGGTGCCGGCGACTGTTCTGCAATTCGCCACCTCGATGTGGACGACGCGCCTCACAGCCCGATTCGACAATCCGCCATTGATTCTCGTCGGGCTCGCACTCGTCACGGCAGGTACGGCCTGCGCCACCCAGCTCACCGCCACCAGCACGTACGTCGTCGGTGTGCTGGTACCCATGGTATTCATCGGCGTCGGTCAAGGTCTCACATTCGGACCTCTCACCGCAGTAGGAATCTCCGGCGCCCCATCCGAGGATGCCGGTGCCGCATCGGGGTTGGTGAACACCGCGCATCAGCTGGGAAGCACTCTCGGTATTGCTGCGCTGACCGCAGTCTCTGCACAGGCGATCGATACCGCAGAACGTGTTGCCGCCGCATATGCCGCCGGGGCGGTCATTACGGCCGGCGCTATGGCCGTATCGGGTCTCCTGTTGTTGCCCGGCGCACGAAACGCTGGAGGCCGGTCGCAGTATGTCGACAAGGGAACGGTTGACCTGCCGCACCTGGATCGAGCGCTCCATCGGGGACCAGTTGACGGTCGAGGAGAAGACGCTGCTCGACTTTGCTCTCCCCATCAGGAACGGGCGCCGGTTCCACGGCACGGCGGCCGCCGCCCCGCGCAGTAGCGGGTGGGGCGGCTCCGGCGCGAGCACCCGGGCCGACGACGGTCACCGGATGCGCCGGCAACGCGGCATGCCCCTCGGCGGCGCACCACGCGGCGAATTTCGCGTAGGTGCGGCGGGTGCCCGCGGCGCGGGAGCCGGCCACCGCCGCGGCGATCCGGTCGGCGGTGGCCGGTGCGAGGTCCGGTAGCGCGGGCCCCGCCGGGTGTCAGACAACTATCTCGGACGACGCCTTCCGGATGCGACACCTATCTCGGACATCGCACCGACAACGTGGACAAGGACAGTCCCGGCGACCGAAAACGCGCTCAGCTGGGGGTTTGTGGGAATCGCTGCGTAAATGGGAATTTACGTCACTAACCCCGCACAAACCAGGAGTGACATACCCCCAGGTCGTAAAGTACGCCCGATTTGACCGTTATCGTAGGTTCCTGCCCTGTGTCATCGGGTCTGAGGCAGTGCCCTAGCACCTGAGGCAAATGCAGGGGTTCTGCCACCAAGTTGAGACAGGCACTCGCTTTACCTGCATGTTTTCGCCGACAACCCGCATGCTCGACGTCCCTTTGCCTCAACAATGTGGCAGAAACGCCACGGCGCCGGTTTGCCACATTGTTGAGGCACCGCTGGTCAGCGAACCATTCGTGCCTCAGAGCGAATGGCAAAGGACGGTTCCACGGAGCGGTGTCACTTTCCCGATTTCGTGTCGGCAGGAAGCCCTGACCTCGATGTTCCCACCCCAGCTCAAAGCCATCACGCGGCGTCACGCTGCCCGGAATGTCCGAGGATTCTGACAAGATCAGCGTGCCCGCGATCTGCGCGACGGTACGTTCCCGCGTCGTACAGGGGTTGAGCGAGTTCAATCTGATCCGAGCTGAGATTCGACGGCCGCCCACCCTTACGGCCGCGGGCGTGGGCGGCGGCCAGCCCGTCGTGGGTGTTCGCCACGATCAACTCGCGCTGGAACTCGGCCAGCCGGGCAGCATCCCGAACATCGCCCGCCCCTCGGCGGTGGCGGTATCGATTCCCTGCTCGAGCACCTTCAGCCGATTCCCCGCTCACGTAGGGCGGCGCCGAGGGTGATCAGGTGCAGTACCGGCCGCCCGGGTCGGTCCAGTCGTGTGATCACCAGGTCGTCGCCCTCGCATAGCCGCTGCAGCACCAGATCGAGTTGGGGCCGTGAGGCCTTCGCCCACTCGGCGGCCACGCCGGCGCGTCGCAGGGCATCGACCTGGTGGTCGGGGTTCTGGTCTGCGCTGGAGACCCGTGTGTAGCCGATCAGCATGTGTCGACAATGCCCGCGCAAGGGGTTTTTCGACCTCCCTTGCCCGTCAAATCTGCCGTTCAGAGCGGGTGTCCGACAACGATCTGTTCTCGACGAGTCGGAGGAGTGAGTGGTGTCCGGACGTCTGAGTCGGTCAGGTGAGTTGTCGTTTGAGAATTTTCCCGGTGGCGGTCATCGGCAGGGCGTCGACGAATTCGATCTCGCGGGGGTATTTGTAGCTGGCCATTTTCTGCTGGGCCCAGGTGATGAGGGAGTGTTCGTCGATCTGGGCGGCGGGCTCGCGGATCACGAACGCTTTGATTTCCTCGCCGTGGCTGACGTGATTGATGCCGATCACGGCGGCGAGGGAGACGGCCGGGTGGCTCATCAGTACGTCTTCGACTTCCCGGGGGTAGACGTTGAACCCTCCTCGGATGATCAAGTCCTTGGCGCGGTCGACGATGTAGTAGAACCCGTCTTCGTCCGTTCGGGCGAGGTCGCCGGTGCGGAACCAGCCGTCGTGGGTCACCGCGGCGGTGGCGTCCGGGCGGTTGTAGTAGCCCTTCATGACGTTGTGGCCGCGGATCGCGATCTCGGCGACCTGGTCGGGGCCGGTGACGGTGTTCCAGTCGGTGTCGACGAGTCTGCCTTCGATACCCCAGATCGGCACCCCGATCGATCCGGGTCGTGGGCTTCGTGCGGGGTCGCTGCAGAACGCCAGGGGCGAGGTCTCGGAGAGCCCGTAGGCCTCGAGGATCCGGGTGTCGAAGCGCGTCTGGAACTGGGTGAGTATCTCCAGCGGTAGCGCGGCGCCGCCGGAGACCGCGACCCGGAGGTGGCCGGCGATGCCGGTGATGTCGGTATCGTCGCTGAGGGCGCCGAGCAGCGCCCAGTACATGGTGGGTACGCCGGCGAAGAAGGTGATCTGTTCGTCGGTCATCAGCGTCAGGGCGGATTGTGCGTCGAATCGGGGTAGCAGGACCAGTGTGGCGGCGCAGGAGAATCCGGCGTTCATGTTGACGGTCTGCCCGAAGGAGTGGAACAGCGGCAGTGTCAGCAGGTGGGTGTCCGGTGTCGCCGGGTCGCTGCTGAACAGCCGGTTCGCGGTGAGCGCGTTCATCACCATGTTGGCGTGGGTGAGTTCGGCGCCCTTGGGTTTCCCGGTGGTGCCGGAGGTGTAGAGGATCACGGCGGTGTCGTCGGGCCTGCGGGTGGCGGCGGTGAAGGTGGTGGGCCGGCATTCGAGGCCGTCGACGAGGGATGCCTCGAGCGGGTCAGCACCGAGGACGAAGAAGTGCTCGCAGCCGGGGGTGCGGTCGAAGGCGGCGCGGCCCTCGACTGCGATGGGGAGGGTGGGGGTGCCCTCGAAGCAGAAGTATGCGGTGGCATCGGAATCGGTGAGGTGGTAGCTGATTTCGTCGGCCTTGAGCAGGATGTTGAGTGGGACGACGACGGCCCCGGCTTTGAGGATGCCATTGTACACGATCGGGAAGGCCGGCACGTTCGGGCAGGAGAGGGCGATCTTGTCTCCGGGCCGGATGCCCCGGGCGTGGAGAAGGTTCGCGATCTGGTTGGCGAGGCCGTCGACCTGGCTGTACGACAGTCGCCGGCCGTCGAAGACGAGGGCGTCCCGGTGCGGGTATCGCCGGGCGGAGTCCTCGAGGAAGACGGACAAGTTCAACATGCGGAGCTCATTTCATGCGGGGACGGGATGCCGGTGGGCAGTGGTGTCCCGATCTGGATGGGTGCCCAGGGCCCGGTACACCTGCGGGGTGGCGGTGGCCGGGCTCCGGGGGCGGTTGATGTCAGCGGCGGGCGGTCGCCTCGAGGCGGCGGTCGGCGAGGTCGAGGAACGGCAGCAGCAGGGCGGGGTCGTCGACGGTGTCGGGATTGACGACCGCGGACAGGGGTTCTCCGCGGAGCAGACGCTTGAGGGGCACCTCGAGCTTCTTGCCGGTGCGGGTGTGGGGAATCCCGACCACCTCGATGATCTCGTCCGGGACGTGCCGGGGTGAGGCGAGGTCACGGATGGTGGCGCGGATCGCCTGTTCGAGCGCCGGATCGAGTCGGTGTCCGTCGGCGAGGTGCACGAACAACGGCATCCAGTAGGTGCCGTCGGATTGTTCGACACCGAGGACGAGCGCTTCGGCGACTTCGGTCATGGTCTCGACGGCCGCGTAGATATCGCCGCTGCCCATCCGGACACCATTGCGGTTCAGGGTCGAGTCGGATCGGCCGTGGATGATCACGGTTCCGTCGGCGGAGACGGTGATCCAGTCGCCTTGCCGCCAGATCCCCGGGTACATCGAGTAGTAGGCGTCTTCGTATTTGGTGCCGTCGGGGTCGTTCCACAGCCGGATCGGCATGCTGGGCATGGGTCGGGTGACCACCAGTTCGCCGACCTCGTCGACCACCGGTGTGCCGTGCTCGTTCCAGGCCTCGATGGCGGCGCCCAGGCAGCGCACCGAGATGGTGCCGGCCCGGATCGGCACGGTGGGTGCCCCGCCGACGAAGCCGCCGGCGACGTCGGTTCCGCCGCTCATCGACCACAGGGGAAGGTCACCGATGTGCTCGCGCGCCCATTGGTGCAGGTGCGGGGCCAGTGGTGAGCCGGTGCTGCCGATGGCACGCAGGTGAGAGAGGTCGAACTGATCGGCCGGTGTCAGCCCGGCGGTCGCCGAGGCCTGGAGGAATCCGGGGCTGGTGCCGAAGAAGGTGATCTCGAGGTCGTCGATCATCTGCCACAGCCGGGACGGGTCGGGGGAGGTCGGTGAGCCGTCGTAGCAGACGATGCTCGCACCCATCAGCAGCGCGGACACTTGCATGTTCCACATGACCCAACTGGGGGTGGTGTACCAGAGCAGCCGGTCGTGTGGTCGCAGATCCCAGTGCAGGCCCATCTGTTTGAGGGTTTCGACGAGGATCCCGCCGTGGGAATGGACGAGTCCCTTGGGGATGCCGGTGGTCCCGGAGGAGAACAACACCCACAGGGGGTGGTCGAACGGCGCGGTGACCGCCTCCACGGGTGCCGGGTTCTCCAGGGCGGTGGACCAGTGCATCCAGTTCGTCCCCTGCCGGGAGGGTCGGATGCCCAGGTGGTCGATGAGGACCACGGTGGTGACGGTGGGCAGGGCGGCGGCGATGGCGGCCACCTCGTCGAGCCGCGGGTGGGTGCGGCCGTTGAAGTGGTAGCCGTCGGCGGCGATCAACGCTGTCGGTGCCAGCTGGGCGATCCGGTCGATCACGGCGGGCGCGGCGTAGTCCTGGGCGACCGAGGACCACGTCGCGCCGAGCACCGCGGTGGCGAGGAAGGCGACCACGGCCTCGGGGATGTTGGGCAGGTATCCCACCACCACGTCCCCGGGCCGGACGCCGGCGGCGGTCAGGGTCGCCGCGACGGCGCGGACCTGGTCGCGCAGCTCGGCGCGGGTGAGGGAGGTGCGGTGCCCGGTTTCGTCGGCCCCGATGACGGCGACGGCGTCGGGTTCGCCGCGGTCGAGCAGCACCTGGGCGAAGTTCACGCGGGCCCCGGTGAACCACCGGGCGTGTGGCATGGTGTCGTCGGCCAGCGCCCGGTCGAAGCCGCTGACCTGATCGAGGCCGAAGAAGTGCCACACGGCGGACCAGAAGCCGTCGAGATCGGTGACGGACCAGCGCCAGAGCTCGTCGTAGTCGTTCCCGAGGTGCCGGTGGTGGGTGGCGCGCACGTACTCGGTGAATTCGGTCAGGGTGCTGTCGGTGATCTGTTCGGCAGTCGGACTCCACAGGGGAAGCTCCGGCCGTGCGGGGGTGTGCATGGTTTCCTTTCGGTCAACCGTGGAGCGGGGCGGGCACCGCGGGCTCAGCTCTGGCGGGCCGGTTCACTGAGCTCACGCAGGAACTCGGCGGCCCGGGGCCAGGGTCCGTAGCCCGCGGCCGGGTTGAGGTGCCCCACGGCGCCGAGGTCGACCAGCCGGCTGCCCCAGCACTCGGCGAGGTCGGCCACGCGGTCGACGCGGGCGAGGGGGTCGTTGGTGCTGGCGGCGACGATGCTGGGAAACGGCAACCGGGCACGCGGGGTCGGGAGCCAGCCGTGCCGGCGCAACTCGTCGGTGGTGATCTGCCCGTCGGGCATCGGGGTGTCGAGATCGGGTGGGGTGGCCAGGAGTGCGCCCCGGATCTGCCGCGGATGCTGGTGCGCCCAGTGCACGGTGATCAGGACGCCGGCGCTGTGGGCCACGAGCACGACCGGTCCGGAAATGTCGGCCACCACGGTCTGCAGTGCGGCGACCCGAGCGGTGAGGTCGAGCGTGTTGCGTTCGAGCGGCGGCACCGTGCGCACGTGATCGAGGGTGTCGGCGAGCAGGCTCTGCCAGTGATCGGGGACGTGGTCGCGCAGGCCGGGGACGATCACCACGGTCGGCGAGTCGGTGTCGTGCACGTGGGGTTCCGATTCTCTCTGCTGGTGGTCAGTGGGCGGCGGCGGGTGTGTGGAGGGCGGCCAGGCGCGCCAGTCCGGCGGGATAGAGGCGTTTGCCGATCAGCAGCGCCGCGATCGCCACCAGAGAGACCAGCGGTGCCAGCTTCAGCGCGGTGAGCAGGCCGAGTCGGTCGGCCAGGATCCCGACGAGGAAGGGGCCCAAGGCCATTCCCAGGAGGTTGTTGGCGACGGTGAGGGTGCCGAAGGCCGAGGATCGGATGGTGGGGTGGGTCAGGTTCGCGACCATCGCGGCCGTGGGGCCGGACGAGGCGGAGCAGAAGAAGGCGCCGCAGCCGATCAGGACCAGCTGCAGTGGGCCGGCCGGCAGCGAGAAGCCCACGCCCAGACACAGCAGGGAGATCGCGCAGAAGACGATGGCGGTGGTCCATTTGCGGGCGATGTCGTGGCGGCTGACGACGTCGGTGATGATGCCGCAGACGACCATTCCTGCACCGACGAGCAGGACGAAGACCGCGGCGACGGCACCGGCCTTGTTCGGGGCCATGTGGTAGTACCGGTTGAAGAAGCTCGGCAGCCAGGACAGCAGGACGGCGGCGGTGAACATCTGCAGGCCACTGCCGGCGTAGGCGCACAGCACGGCCGGGTTGGTGAACAGGCTCGAGACCGGGGCGCGGAAGCCGTGGGGCGGCTGCGGTTCGTCGGTGGTGTTCGGGGTGTCCTCGAGGGCGTACCGTGCCAGCCGGCCTTCGGTGACCACCACCCGGAACAGGGCCACGAGAATCAGACCGAACACGGCCATCGCGGCGAACGACCAGCGCCAGCCGAACTGGACCGCGAGGACACCGCCCAACGCGACACCGATCACCGACCCGAAGCAGGTGCCGGCCATGAAGGCGCCGCTGAGCGAGGCGTGCACGCGGGGTGCGAAGACGGTGAGCACCACCGCGATGCCGACGCTGCCGTATGCCGCCTCGCCGACGCCGAGCAGGAATCGGGCGCCGAGCATCTGGTGGAAGCTGGTGGCGACCGCGCAGAGCAGTGTCGCCAGGCTCCACAGGATCGCCATCAGGACCAGGCTTTTGACCCGGCCCCAGCGGTCGGCCAGCATGGACAGGGGGAAGGTGAGCAGCCCGACCATCAGCGCCACGATGCTGCTCAGCGAGGCCAGGTTCGAGTCGGTCAGCGCCCACTCGGTCTTGAGGATCGGGAAGATCGCACTGAGAACCTGCCGGGACATGTAGTCCGAGATCAACAGCCCGAAGGTCAGCGCGAAGATCAGCCAGGGATAGATCCTGCGCCGAGGGCCCGCCGTCGTCGACGCGACGCCCTGGGTCAAAGGTGTGTGCAGTGCCATGTCATTCCTAGGATCGAGTCGAATCGAGGATGTCGGCGGCGGGGGGCTCGCCTCGCCTGACGGGAGGGGGATCGGGGACACGGCCGGTGGGCTGTGTCCCCGATCGCACGGCGCGGTGTCAGTTCAGCGGTGGCCGTCGAGGCGGGCGGTGCCGTCAGGCGTGGTGGGTGAAGCCGAGCCGGCCCGGGGCGCGGTTCGGGGCGAACCCGATCTTGGCGAGGGTTTCGTCGGCGCTGGTGTAGTGCTCGTCGAGCTTGTAGATCTCGCGGGCTTCCTTGCCGGTGGCGACCTCGCGGCCGAGCTCGTTCGCGATGCGGACGAGCTGTTCGACCTGCTGGACCGAGGTCATCTTCTCGCCCTTGCGGCCCCACAGCGTGTCCTCGTTGCCGCAGCGGGCGTGCAGGCCCATGGCGATGGCCATGGTGTTGATCGGCAGCACACTGCGCATGATGGTTTCGAGGGTGAGCACGGCGCCGTCGGGGGTGCGGCGGATGAACTCCATCATGTTGTACGGGTTGGGGCCGTCGGAGCCGCCGCCGATGCCGACCCAGGTGACCATCAGCGGGCCGGTGTACACCCCGCGGCGGATCAGCCGCTCGACCGTCTCGAACTGGTGGGTGCCGGCCAACTGGAAGTGCGGCTGGATGCCGGCTGCCTGCAGCCGCTTGAGGTGTTCTTCGACCCAGCCGGGACCGGCCGGCACGGTCATCTCACGGTAGGCCTCCGCGATCTCCGGCCGCTCGAAGGAGGTGCCGGCGATGTCGGACGGGGTCATCAACTCCATGAGGTTCATCTGCTGGGTGTTGATAGCGATGGTCACCTGATCGGGCTTGGGGTCGAGATCGGCCAGCATGTGCCGGGTGTCGTCGGACAGCCATTTGGCGTCGGCGCCTTCACCTTCGGGGGCGAAGGAAATCGAGCCGCCGATCTGCAGGATCATCTCCGGCACGGCCTCGCGGAGGCGGCCGAGCAGTTCGTTGAACTTCGAGAGCCGCTTGCTGCCCTTGCCGTCGAGTTCACGGACGTGGATGTGCAGGACCGTCGCGCCGGCGTTGAAGCAGTCCACCGCCTGCTGGACGTGTTCGTCCATGGTCAGGGGCAGGTCGTCGCGGAAGTCGTCGAGCTCCCACTCCGGCCCATAGGGTGCGACCGTGATGACGAGCTTTTCCTGGTTCTCCGGGAACAGGGAGTCGTCGAGGAAATGCATGAGGGTTCTCCAATCGGTGAGGGGGTGTGAGTTCGGGGGGTCGAGGACGCTCAGAAGGGGCGATCGCCCCGGATCCCGGCGCGTTCCATCTTGCGGACGGCCGGCCAGTAGTCCTGGACGGCGTAGTGCTGGGTCGACCGGTTGTCCCAGATCGCGACGCTGTTCGGCGTCCACCGCCAGCGCACCTGGTATTCGGGGATCGAGGCCTGGCTGATCAGGTAGCGCAGCAGGTCGCCGGCCCCGGGGGCGTAGTCGATGCCGCAGCGCACGTTCTCGAGGGTGTGGAAGTTGGTGAAGTGGGTGGTGAAGGCGTTGACGAACAGGACCTTCTCGCCCGTCTCCGGGTGGGTGCGGACGACCGGGTGCTCGGGGTCCGGGAACCGTTCCTTGAGATCGAGGCGCGCCTCGATCGGCATCCGGGCACCGAAGGTCGCCTCGATGCTGTGACGTGCCCGCAGGCCCGCGATCTGCTCCTTGACACGTTCGGGCAGCCGCTCGTAGGCGAGCGCCATGTTCACCCAGATCGTGTCGCCGCCGACCTCCGGGCCCTCGACGCACCGGAGCACGGATCCCATCGGCGGGTTCTCCCGCCACGTCGCGTCGCAGTGAAAGGCGTTCTCGAAGCGCTCGGGCGCGGTGTCGAGGTCCTTGTAGATCCGGACCAGGCCGGGATGCTCGGGATCGCTGCCGACCACCGGGTGGTCCTCGAGCGGGCCGAACCGCTCGGCCAGCGCGACGTGCTCGGCCCGGGTCATGTCCTGGTCCCGGAAGAACAGCACCTTGTGCTCGAGCAGCAGCGAGCGCACCTCGGCGAACAGGTTGTCGTCGCGCGAGACCTCGGCGAGGTCGATGCCGCTCAGCTCCGCTCCGATGGAGCAGGTGAGCGGTTCGACGGTGATGGATGGCCTCGCCACGGTCACGGTGGACGACCGATCCGAGGCCAGGTCAACGGGGGCATTCATCTGGGGACTCCTGTCATGGCGTGAAGATCGAGGCCCTGCCGGGCGTACGGATTCGCTGGTCGTCGAGTGCGGCATGGGCGGTTTCCGAATCTCACAGCGTGAACACCGAGGAACCGGTGGTCTTGCCGGATTCGAGGTCGCGGTGCGCCTGCACGGCATCCTCGAGCCCGTAACGCTGATTGATCTCGATCGTGATCCGGCCGGACCCGACGTGGTCGAAGAGTTCGCCGGCCAACTCGGCCCGCTCCGCCGGATCGGCGATGTAGTCGGCGAGGGCCGGGCGGGTGACGAACAGTGACCCCGTCAGGCACAGGTGCATGGCGTCGATCGGGGGAACGGGACCGGAGGCCGTGCCGAAGCAGACCAGCAGGCCGCGCCGCGCCAGCGAGTTCAGCGAGGTCTCGAACGTCGTGGCACCGATGCTGTCGTACACCACCGGCACCCCGGCACCGTCGGTCAACTCCCGGACCCGCTCCGCGACGTTCTCCCGCGTGTAGATGATGACCTCGTCGCACCCGTGTGCCCGGGCGACCGCGGCCTTCTCCTCGCTCGACACGGTGCCGATCACGTTGACACCCAGCAGTTTCGCCCACTGACTGAAGATCAGACCGACACCCCCGGCGGCCGCGTGCAGCAGCACGGTGTCACCCGCCTTCAGCGGAGCGATGCGCCGCAGCAGGTACGACGTGGTCAGCCCGCGCATCGTCATCGCCGCGGCGGTGTCGAAGGAGATGGTGTCCGGCAACTTGATCAGATGCGATGCGGGCATCACCCGCTCGGTGCTGTAGGCGCCGAGCGGGCTTCCGGTGTACGTCACCCGATCTCCCGGGGCGACGTCGGTGACCCCGTCGCCGACGGCCTCGACGACTCCCGCGGCCTCGACGCCGATGCCCGCGGGAAGCGCGGCCGGGTACAGCCCGGTGCGGAAATAGATTTCGGCGAAGTTCAGCCCGACCGCCTGGTGCCGGATGCGCACCTCGCCGGGGCCGGGGTCGCCGACCTCGACGGCCTCCCATTTCAGGACGTCCGGACCGCCGGTCTCGTAGAAGCGGACGGCTTTTGCCACGACTTTTCTCCTCATTGGTTGCAGACGGGTACACCCGTCCGGGTGTGTTGTGTCTCGGGGACGAGACGTGTCAGGCGGCGGGCGCCTGCGCCTCTTCTCCGCTGCGATCAGGTGCGAGCGATGACGTCGCGCGGGGACACGCCGCCGCGGCCCCACCGCTCACCGGGCGGGCGGGATTCCCACACGTACTCCGGCGGCAGCGGTCGGCCAGCACGAAGGGTCAACCACAGCCGGTACTGGGCGCCCACCCTCGCTCGGTCAGGACCGGCGGGATGCAAGGGGGTGTGCAGTACGGAGTAGTTGTTGTAGAGCTCGATGTCACCGGCCTCGATGTCGAGATCCACTCGGAGCTCGGGAGAGTGGGCCAGCGCATCGATCAGGTCGAACAGCTCGATGTCGAGAGGTTCGAGCCGAGGCACCTGCGGGAACCGTTGGGCCGACTCCAGTTGTGCCCTCTCGTAGCGAATGCTCAGCCTGCCCGCAAACCAGCACGCCAGGGGCACCGACGGGAGTTCCTCCGGGGCGTGCTCACCGCGTCGGTCGAAGGAGAAGGGGCGGTACATGCGGTCGATCAGCTCGGGGCGCTGCCGGCGGATCGTGTTGTAGATCGCCGCGGAACCGGCCACCGACCGTCGACCACCGCCGAAGCCGCACAACAGAGCCACAGCGTCGGAACCGCCGGTACGGAAACGCAGGTGCTGAGACGAGTGCGGCACCGCCGGCCCCGCGCCGTGCGGCTCCTCGCCGGCCGGGCCGATCGTCGTGATCAGATGACCGCCGACATCCTGCGAGACGGGCAGGCCCAGATGCTGTGCCAGACCCCAGAAGATCGTCTTGAGGTCGCTCTCGCTGTACCGCTGCACGGGAAGCCCCTTGATCACGGTGAACCCGCAACCGTGCTCAAGGATGTCCGCGAGCAGGTGCAGATCCGCCGCGAGCGTCGGCAGCGGGAACTGCTCTCGGCTGAGCCGCAGTAGCGGGATTCCGTGTTGCCGAACGAGTCTCAACGCCGAACTCAGCTCGTCGAGGTGGGCGGCGGTGAGGTCGAGGCGCCACCGGTCCGGGGCGGTGAGAATGTCGGCCGTCCAGGGTGCGGGCGCCTTCGATTCCTCGGGGCGGACGTCGCCGGACGTGGTCGTCGCGTCGAGGGAGGCGCGGTGTTCGGCGCTCTTCGGCTGGTCGGCCACCGAGTCCTCCGTTCGACATCGAGATCAGATGGGGTGAGGCGGGTCGCTGCGCGCCCCGGCTGTGATGTAAGTAACTCTAGGTGGCATTCCCGGGTTCGACGTATCCTGACGGGAGGAATTCTTATCATTCTGGGAACGGTGGGAGTAAGCCGTGAAGCCCCTTGCGCGCTACGCCTCGCTGTACGGCTATTTCGATCTGTGCCGGTCCCTCGGGATCGAGCCGGCACCGCTGCTCAAGGGTGCGGGGCTGGATCCGGCCGGCCTCGGTCTACAGGATCGGTGGATTCCCGCCGCCGCCGTCGCGCAGGTCCTCGAGGAGTCCGCAGCACTGTCGGGGTGCGAAGACTTCGGGTTGCGGATGGCCGAGCATCGACAGTTCTCCAATCTCGGTCCCCTGAGCCTGGTGGTGCGCGACGAACCCGACATCCGCAGTGCGCTGCGCATCTTGTCGCGCTACGAGCACATGTACAACGAAGCGCTGCACATGCGCATGAGCGAGCTGAACAATGTCGCGACCCTCCGCATCGAAGCCGACGTCGGCGAACCCGTGGCGATCCGCCAGTTCATCGAACTGGCAGTGGCCGTCACGTATCGACTTCTGGTCGGGTTCCTCGGTGCACGCTGGCGACCGGTCGCGGTCTGCTTCACCCATCCCGCCCCCACCCAGACCGGTACCCATCGTCACCTGTTCGGGCCGGTGGTCAACTTCGATCACGATTTCAGCGGAATCGTCCTCGTCGCCAGCGACCTCGATGCGCCGAACCGGATGTCGGATCCGCTGCTTCGGCCGTACACCAAGCAGATCCTCGAGTCCTTCGGGTCCCCGAACGACGTGACCGTCGCCGGCCGGGTCCGAGAATCGATCGAACTGCTGCTCCCCACCGGCAGATGCTCGGCCGAGCAGGTCGCCCGCAGCCTCGGATCGGACCGCCGGACCGTCCACAACTACCTCGCCCAGACCGGCGAGTCGTACTCGTCGATACTGAACTCGGCGCGCGCCGACCTCGCCGAACGCATGGTCGGGAATACGCGGCACACGTTCGCCGAGATCGCCGAACTCCTGTCGTTTTCGGCGCCGAGCAACTTCTCGCGGTGGTTTCACGGCCAGTTCGGGTGCAGTCCCCGTCAGTGGCGGGCTGCCCGACAGAATCAACCTCAACCGCCCCAGAGAACCGACCTCTAGCCTCGCGCTTTCGCGCTGATTGAGCGGAACCCTGTCTCGAAAACGAAGAATGGTGCCTTGAACTGGGACAATTCGACTTGCCGAGGGTCGAGGGTCGAACAGTTCGAGGATCTCCTGACGCAGCCCGGTGGCCTGCCGCGCAATGCCCCCGGGCGCCGGCGACCAGGGGTGAAGACGCCGCGCAGGGACGTGGAGGAGCCGCGTGCACCCGCGGCCGGTCCGAGCCCGGACCTCACCCCACCGGCACCGCCCGCACCGCTGTCCGGCAGAGGGGCCGGCGCAGCGCGAACCGGGGCCGGTGTCGTCGCCGGTGAGCCGACGCCGGCACCGTTCGTCTCCGTGCTGGGTCGGCACCCCGGCGTGCACGAGGACCGGGACCTGTCGCAGTTGTCCTTGGTGAACGACCACCTCGCCCCCGGCCCCGGACGGCAGAAC